>CAZFXX010000082.1:0-10878 GCA_964522985.1 uncultured Desulfobacteraceae bacterium | reverse complement strand
AAGGTAGGCCATCGTACATGCACGCCAGCACTCAATCAAAGCGACCACTTTGGTAGACGATAGATAAAAGTCAAGAAAACCAACCTGATAGCGTATCAGTGGCTATCATTGTCTCCGAAATCGAACAAATGCCATTATACCCGTACCTTCATACCACCTTATACCGGGTTCTGGATGACTCGTTTTTATGCTGGAGAAGCTGATCATGGGCTGAGACAATCAGTTTTTCCGTTGTTTCCCAGGAAATACAAGCATCTGTAATGGATACCCCGTACTGCATGGTGGAAAGATCCCCCGTGTTTTTCTGGTTGCCGGCGCCCAGGTTGCTTTCGAGCATCATACCGACTAGGTGCTCATTCCCATCAATGTACTGGTTGATGATATCCTGCCAGACCACTGCCTGGGCCTCGTGGTTTTTCCGTGAATTCCCATGGGAACAGTCCACCACCACCGACCCTGACAGTCCCCCGGCTTTTAGCATTGATACCGCCTCGTTTACACTGACGGAATCATAGTTGGGCCGTGAACCGCCGCGCAGGACAATATGGGGAAAGGGATTCCCAGTGGTTTTTACAATGCAGGATTTGCCCGTTGCATCAATTCCGAGAAAAGACTGGGGTGATCCGGCTGCAATTATTGCATTTAGTGCGCTTGACAAATTACCGTCGGTGCAGTTCTTGAATCCAACAGGCATGGAAAGTCCGGAAGCCATTTCACGATGGATCTGAGACTCTGTTGTTCTTGCCCCGATGGCTGCCCAGCAGACCAGTCCTGCTATATATTGCGGGGTGATGGGCTCGAGAATCTCCGTCGCTGTCGGGATCCCGATCTCGGTTATTTTAAGCAAAAGGCTTCGTGCTTTTTTCAACCCTTCATTAATGTCATAACTGCCGTTTAGCCATGGATCGTTGATCAGTCCTTTCCAGCCCACATTGGTCCTGGGCTTTTCAAAATATACGCGCATGACCAACAGCATCGTGTCTTTCACTTTTTCTGAAAGCGCTTTCAGCCGCACGGCATATTCAATGGCTGCCTTTTCATCGTGGATTGAACAAGGCCCGACAATGATGAGCAGTCTTTTGCCCTTTCCGGAAAGAATATTGCCGATCTGCGCTCTGCTGCTGACAACTGTTTCATAGGCTCTGTCACTTATCGGAAGTAGCTGTTTAATCTCAGCCGGTGATATGAGCGGGATAAATTTTTCCACATGCAGGTCATAGGTTAGCTTCATGGTTTTGTTCCTTTTTCAAAATTGGATGAGTAAGGTCTAAAGACGTTACCATCTGTAAAAATAAAAAAGCCGCAGGTTTTTTTGCCTGCGGCTTTTGAACGGTTAGAATTATTTATGGTTCATCAGAGCCCAGGCGCACCTCTGCTAAAATAAAAGTAATAGGTAAAATAATTGCCTGATACAGTATGGTTCATTTTTTTCAACTCCGAAATAGGTCGATATTCATTTGTATAAAAAATTATTAACACAACAAAACACAAAATGCAACAAGTTATCCAAAATATTTACACATGGTGCCAAGTATCATAACCTGGCAAAACCAGAACCAAATTGAACATTGAAAAGTGAGAAGTGAAAACTTGTGGTATCGCTCCTGCCCGCCATCGCTCTCGCTCAGGCGAGGCGGGCGGGTCGCTCTATCTTTTTTATTAAAATCGATAGTATTCCGTCATTATTCAATTTTCACTATTCACTTTTCAATTATACCGGTTACCTCATGCTTTATTTTTTGACATAAAAAACAAGAATTTCAAAAATAGATACTAATGATCAGGTGCATCTCGGAAGGGGTGGAACCAAATCCCGGGCATTCTCAATCATCATGGTGCGTGCCTGATTCCCATTTCACCCCAAACGATACGTAAGGTATTGGTTGCGCGGTATGTTTTTCTGGTATATGTTTTCGGTTAACGTACGGTTGGAAACAATTTAGCCAATGCCGGTTTCCATGACGTATTCTTCCATGTTGCGTGTTGAATCGATAACGGAAATGTTATGAATCATCAGAGTATGGTCTCTTGTCGGGTACGGACAAACGCTTACTACGGTTATATTATCGTGGCTATCGCATTTTTGATAATGATGATCGCCTGGGGCGTCAACTACACTTTCGGCGTTTTTTTCACCCCGCTTCTAAAAGAATTCGGATGGTCCCGGGCCATGACATCCGGGGCCTTTTCCCTTGGCATCTTTCTCGAAGGTTTCGGTGGAATGTTTATGGGTCGAATCTGTGACAGGTTCGGTCCCCGATCAGTGGTAGCTGTTTGCGGGATACTGCTGGGTATGGGGTATATGTTGATGTCGCAGATCTCTTCCACCTGGCATCTTTATCTGTTCTACGGTGTGCTGGCCGGTATCGGTCTCAGCGGCACCTATGTTCCGCTTCTCTCCACCGTATCGAAATGGTTCAACAGCCAAAGAGGTCTCATGATCGGTATTGTTGCAAGCGGGATGGGGGCCGGCACCCTGTTGATGGCCCCTTTTGCCAGTTGGTTGATTTCAATAAACGGGTGGCGATTTTCTTATACGACAGTTGGTCTGGCAGCCCTGATTATTATCGTAATATCGGCCTTTTTTTTGAGGCTTCCGGTGAAAGAATGTGCAGACAGTTATGCTGTGCCGGACATACCCCGAAAAACGCATCAATCCGCCCCGATTCATCCGAGAGATGCCAGGGTTGTATTGAAAACGGTCTCTTTCTGGTTGCTCTGCACTGTTTTCATGTGCTGGGGAATGGTTATCTTTGCCATCCTTGTCCATATCACCCCGCTTGCCATCGAGGCCGGATTTTCAGGGGCCGAGGCTGCCAATATCCTGACAATATTTGGGGGGAGCGTATTTTTTGCCAAGATCATAACGGGTATGATCGCCGATCGCCTAGGCAGCAAACCGGCCTTGGTCATGGGACTTGGAATGCTGATGGCCGGCCTTTTTTTACTCCTCACGATTGATACGCTTTGGGCACTTTATCTGTTTGCGGTTTTTTTTGCCTTTGGCTACGGCTGCGGTTCGGTCATTATGCCGAACATTGTCGCCGAGATGTTCGGGCTCATTTCCCATGGGGTTCTACTGGGCATTGTCAACTTCTTCGCCTGTATCGGTTGTGCCATCGGGCCGGTGACCGCCGGTTGGCTTTTTGATAGGTCCGGCAACTATAACACCGCCTTTGTAACAACAACTGTTATTGGTGCGCTTACCTTGATAATAGCCCTATCTATTGAAACCACGAAAAAAAAGTGCGCTTTTTCAGACCATGCATAGCGTTTGTGCAAAAATAGGTTCACCGTTTAAGCGTCCGTGCATCAGGCCTGGCTGCGGTGTGAAAGCTTAAGAATATGCCTTATATTTCCGCACTTTCGCGCCCTGCGAGCCGGGTGTCTCAACACTAAAAATCTGTAAACCTGTTTTTGAGCGAACCCGTGATTGAACACAACGCCTGTCAAAAAGGACATTATAGCGTTGTCTTGGCAATAACGATTAAAATTGGGTTTTTAATATATGAAAACCATCAGCTATATAATATTGACATCTATGGCCATACTCATTGTCTGCGGACAATTGTATCGGCCGGAAAGCTGGGCGGGCACGAATATGGATGTTACTCAAAATGATATAGAGACAGCAACATTTGCCGGCGGATGCTTCTGGTGTATCGAATCGGACTTTGAAAAAATAGAAGGCGTCCTGGATGTGATTTCCGGGTATACCGGGGGTGAAGAAAGAAATCCGACATATGAGGCGGTATCCAGCGGTACCACAGGACATGTGGAGGCGGTTCAAATCCGCTTTGATCGTGAAAAGATAAGCTACAGCGATCTTCTGGATATTTTCTGGCGACATGTGGACCCGACGGATGCCGGCGGGCAGTTTGTAGATAGAGGATCCCAGTACAGATCAGCCATTTTTTACCATACGCAAGAACAAAAAAGACTATCTGAAATATCCAGACAGACACTGGAAGAATCAGGTTTTTTAGAGTCGCCGGTTGTAACCGAGATTAAAAAATTCGTCAAATTTTACGATGCGGAAGATTATCACCAAAATTACTATAAAAATAATCCCCTGCGGTATAAGTTTTACAGAAAGGGCTCCGGGAGGGGTCAATTTCTCAAGTCAATCTGGGACACGTCACCAGAAAAACCGGATAGGGTTTCAAGGCAGGGTAAATATCGTAAACCGGCAGACGATGTGCTCAAAGAAACATTGTCACCACTTCAGTACAAAGTAACCCAGCAAGATAAAACGGAACCGCCATTTGATAATGCGTACTGGGATTCCAAGCAGGCCGGCATCTTTGTGGACATCGTGTCTGGAGAGCCATTGTTCAGTTCCACGGATAAATTTGATTCCGGCACGGGATGGCCTAGCTTTACGAAGCCCCTGACACCCGATAATATCGTAGAAAAGGAAGATCGATCTTTTTTTACAGTCCGCACCGAAGTACGAAGCAAACATGGCGATTCCCATTTAGGGCATGTGTTTCCGGATGGGCCGCCTCCTACCGGATTACGATATTGCATCAATTCGGCATCCTTGAAATTTATTCCGAAAAAAAAATTAAAACAAGAGGGATATCACGATTATCTGCAATTCTTCGATTCATCGAAACCAGAGTAGCATTCCACATTTTTGAACTACAGCCATGCCTTGTCGGGCAAAAAATCAAAGATTTTGACGTGGCATAAAAGATATGAGTGGTGAGAAGCAGAATCACGGCTTTATTCCTCACGACTCAAAACGCATATTTCACTACTTTCATATAAAACAATAAGCCCGTTGATATGGTTTTTTCCGGTAAAGGAAAACTTTCGTTCCACCTTGATTTCTTCATTAAACGGCCTGCCTTCTGGCAGAATTTATGAACCATGAGATCATCGGAAACCATTTCTTCTACCTTCCGGGAAGTCGGAAAAAGGAAGGATTCAAGGCCAGTATCCGCAACCGGTTGTTCACACAAAAACATCCAGAAAGGAGCCACATGGAATCGACCACCTGCAGCCATGGCAATGTACTTGATGAATTGTTGACTCTTTTAAAACTCGAAAAAATCGAGGAAAACCTTTTTCGCGGCCAGAGCCAGGACCTTGGCTTCGGAAATGTTTTCGGTGGGCAGGTTCTGGGACAGGCGCTTTCCGCGGCATCGAAAACCGTTGATGCCAAACGAAGCGCTCATAGCCTGCATGGTTATTTTCTCAGGCCCGAAAATCCCGCAAAACCCATTGTCTATCAAGTGGACTGCATCCGCGACGGGGGCAGCTTTACCACCCGGCGGGTAGTGGCCATTCAGAAAGGACAGGCCATTCTTCTCATGTCGGCCTCGTTTCATATCGACGAGCCGGGTTTTGATCACCAGGATACCATGCCCCATGTCCAGAATCCTGAGGAACTGGAGTCGGAGCTGGAGACGAACAGGCGCCTGAAAGATAAACTCCCGTTGTCTCTCCGGGACAAACTGCTATACAAAAAACCCATTGAATTTCGGCCGGTCAACCCTCAAACCCCCTTTGATCCGGACAAGCGTGAGCCGGTCCGATACGTGTGGTTCAGGGCTATCAGCAAAATACCCGCCGAACTGGCCGTACACAAGTACATGCTGACCTATGCCTCTGACTTCGGGCTGGTCACCACTTCTCTTTACCCCCACGGCCACAGCTTCTGGGAACCATCCATCCAAGCCGCCAGCCTGGATCATGCCATGTGGTTTCACCGGGAATTCCAAATGGACGACGACTGGCTGCTCTACGTGATGAAAAGTCCCAACGCCTTCAAGGCCCGGGGCCTGTCCAACGGCCAGATCTTCACCCGAAGCGGCCTGTTGGTTGCTTCGGTAACCCAGGAAGGGCTTATCCGGGAACGAAAATACCGCGAGTGAGCAGCAATGGTGCCATAAACCGAAAAACATGACGACTTGCAAGGACCGGCCAATATTCAACGGATACAGCTATCGTCTTATTTGAACACTGAAAATTGTCACTCATGCTGAAACAGGAATTCTCTTATTCCGCTACGATAGCAAAAGATCTTGGCTACAGAAAGAGGCCTCAGCAAGGATATCAACGCTCTATTATGGCGGTAGTACCAGGGAAGATCGAGGCCGGGTTGAGGGCGCAGCAACAGTCGAAAATCCTTTTTGGTGATAAAAGCACTAACCTGACGGGGAGCGGGCTGTCTCTCAAAGGCAGTGACAAATAACAGGCCATTTGGCCTGAGCATATTGCAGCAAATTTCCGTCAGTCTTTTTGCCGCATCATCGTCGAGATGTTCCACAAGATCCCACAGGTTGATTACGTCAAAACTGCCTGGTGCGTAGTCCAGGTAACGCCAAACAGAATCTGGTTTCAGTCCTTTACGCCGGCCCTGGGCCAGGCGTGTAAAGATATCACAGATATAAAGCCTCTTTGCTCGCCGGGCAAAAAATTCAATATTTTCATTACAAACCGGTCCGACATCGAGTACCAGGGAATCCCGGTGTTTTTTAAAGGTTCCGGCGAGCAGTTGAAGAACTTTACTGGTATATTCAACAAAATTGGATTCAGGAGGAGCGTTAATTGAATACGTATCGATAATGGTATCCAAAAATCACTTTCCCTTGCCGGCTTCAACTACCGGAATACTCGATACCTGGCTTCGTTTAGGCCCAGCTCCCTTCATTTTTTTATCCGCAGGGTCCATCTTTGTGTGGGGTTCCCTGTCCAATTCAATCTCGCCCTTAAAGAAGGCCCCATCTTCTATTGAGATGCTATTTGCCTTGATTTCACCATAGAAATCAGCATTTTTGGTAATTTCCACCTTTCCCCGGGCTTTGACTTTCCCATGCAACAGGCCACCGATGACCACATCGTGAGCGTTTATTTCACCCTCAACCCGTCCTTTTGGACCCACTGCAAAATTATGTTTCTCCATCTCGACAATACCTTTCAGCGACCCTTCAATGATCAAATTCCCCGTACCTCGAATGCTGCCCTCAACAGCAATTTTCTCGCCAATAATCGTTTTTTCATCTTCAGATGAATGGGTAGATCCGTGTGAAAAGCGTTCTCCTTCAAGGGTGGTTTTAGAAACCGTTGCCGGTTCTGGGGTTGAATCATTCTCGATAATTTTCTCAAAATCATTTTCAGTTTTTTTATTCTGCTTAAACATGTCATCCCCCCTGGTTAAAATATTCAGCTTTCTTTACCGGCTTTATATAAAAATAGTGAGATATGAATTTTGGGTAGTAAGGAATAAAGTAGCGATTCTGCGTCTCTCACAACTCAAAACTTGCCACTACTTGTTTTCATGCCTCGTCAAAATCTTTGACTTTTTGCCAGACAGGACCTATCCGTTATTCAGAAAACAGCTATTTGCGACTCAACCATGTAACAATTGTGTCCATATGTCGTCGCTGATGGTTGCCCGGCTTTTGACTATTTATCAATCGCATCAAGTCAGGTCGACGGAAGACCTTCACAGAGAGGGCGTGCATCCCGGGCAACCCACACGAAACAGCTGAAAACAAAGTTTCTATCATGAAAGAATATTAACGAAACCCGGTAATTACGTCAAGCGATAAGGGCTCACACAAGAAAATGTATGAATATTATGCAAAAATCAACCTATTTAACACCTTTTGCCAGAACCGATAATTACTTGAAAAAATATAGACCGGGTGTTATTTCTGGACCGATGTTTAACTTACACAACTGATACAAAAGGTGCCGAATCACATGATACTCAGAAAAACACAGATCATCGAAGCCATACAAAACGAAAAAGGCTTTACAAAAAAATAGGCCAAAAAGTTAGTTGATATACTCATTGAGATAATCGGCAAATCGCTGGAAAATGGTGAGGATGTTCTGTTAACCGGTTTCGGCAAATTTTCTGTAAAAAAAAAGCCAAACGTAAAATCCGACATCCTGATACCAGTCAAGACATGATGCTTGATGCAAGAAAGGTTGTCACGTTCAAATATTCAGGAAAGTTGCGGGATAAGGTTAATAAGGCTGAAGGCTGAAGGTAGAAGGCTGGAGATAAAACGTGGAAGGTTTTTAAACAAACTTATCTCATTATTTTCTTTACGGCTTTGCGTGAATAAAATTCCCTGCATTTTGTTACAAAATTCAATTGATATTTTTCTATCAGGAGTAAAAACCGACTTAAATGATATTTCAAAATTACGTCAGAAACAAATATGGTAAGTGTGATCTTCCGTCCAACACCGTAGACAGGATATCCCGGGGATTTCAGGATCTGGATCTTGATGTTCAATACGCCCCTTTTCAAGTTTCGGACAATATTCACTGGGGAGAGATATGGATCGATTCAATCCGGATCGTCTGCAATGGAAAGGGCATCACCCCGGCACTGGCAAAAGCCAGCGCCCACGCCGAACTGGCGGAACGTTTCAGCGTCGGGTTGTTTTACCCGGTCTTTGAAGAACGGGTGCGTTTTAACATCCCGGCCCTTTACAACCGGGCAACCAGCCGTTTTTTAAATTACGAATGGATGGAAGGCTATGTAAATGCCCACCAGAATGACCTTCGGGAAAATCATTTAAAAATAGAAGACCTGCTGGCCAATGAACGCCATCTGACAAAAGAGGATATTAAACAGATTAAAAACAGCCCCATGGCCCGTCACTGGGTGGATGGTTTTTCAATCATCCGGGAAGAAGATGTAAAAGTGCCGATCAATTTTATTGCCTATATTCATGCATCAAACGGCATTGCGGCCGGCAACACCATCGAGGAAGCCATGGTCCAGGCGTCCTGCGAAATATTCGAACGCCATGTTCAGATACAGATTATCAAACCTGAAAAAACGATTCCGACAATAGACATAAAGTCTATAGGCAATCCCTTTTTCAAGGATATGATCGAGTTCTATCGCAAAAAAAATGTCGATGTAATGATCAAGGACCTTTCCCTTGACGGTCTTGTGCCCTGCATCGGCGTACTGTTCACCAACCACAACCTGGCGCCGGGTCGTCTGGAGCACAAGATACTGATACCCGGGGCTGCTTTTAACCTGGACGAAGGCCTGACAAGGTGCTTTACCGAAAGCATGCAGGGCCGTGAAACATTATCGGCTCCCCGGCCCGAGCTTGACAAACCGCTTGTCCATAAATCCCGGGTCAATAATTTTTATATGCTGATGAAATGCTCAATTTCCCCTAAAGACATCTCATTTCTTGAAAAGGGGGAAACCGTCCCTTACAGCAACGGGAAATTTAAGGATATTTCAGGTGAAATTGAAGAAATCAAGGACATCTGTAGACAGTTCAAAACCGATTGTATCATTTTGAACCATACCCATCCTGTCTTGAAATTTCCTGTGGTCAGAGTGATTATCCCGGGTGTCTCCGATTTTTTACCCTTTCTGAATCAAGACATTCTGGTATCTGAGGCCACAAAACCGTCCGCCACATGGCGTGGCCAAAGGTTTGAGGAAATAATGAAAAGCTTTTTTTAACCACGGAACATACGGAATATTTGTAAAATATAATATAAACTACTTTGAATTTGTCATGAAGGACGCCCGTTTTTCTATATAAAAAATTTCTCTGTGCCCGCTGTGCCCCTGTGGTTATTTTTTGTTTTCATATTTTTGTAACCAAAAAGGATAACAAGGTTCTTATATTCTAAAACACATGGCGTTGCGTATGCCGTTTTAAAGGTGTGTTCGACCTGACCCGGCTTTGAGCCGGTAGAAAAAATATGGACAATCGATTCTTAATAACATATCAATAGGGAGGAATTATGCGAGAAATTATTCCAATTTTAATAGTGATCGGCGTCTGGTTCCTTATCCAGAATTATATTTTGCCTAAATTGGGAATCTCCACCTGAATGCGGGACGCCTGTCAGTTGACAGCCAAAAAAGATAGTGATGCTCAGCAACCCCAACCCAAAAAAAATATATGATCAGGACTCTGAACTGATTGAAAAAATTAATTCGGGTAAACAGGAACTTTTTGAACGTCTGGTTATTCGGCACGAGCAAAAGCTATACAACTTCGGTTTTAGGATGTGCGGCGATGCCAGTGACGCCGAAGACCTGGTGCAGGAAACATTTTTAAATACCTTTAAATATTTAAAAAGTTTCAGATTTGAAACAAAATTTAAAAACTGGCTCTATCGTGTTGCCAGCAGCATTTGCATCAAAAAACGCCGTAAATCGAATCATACGCCCGAAAGGGAACTGTCTCTGGATGAATTTATACCCCGGGAAGGTGAACATATGCCCACGGAAATACCAAACTGGGCATCTCTTCCGCTGGCCAATGTACTTAACGAGGAACTGTCCCATACCATCAAAGAAGCTATTTTATCTCTTCCTAAAAAATATCGCCTGGTAATCGTACTGCGCGATATTGAAGGATTCAGCACATTGGAAACGTCCGAAATCCTGAATTTGACATCTTCCAATATAAAAGTCAGGCTGCACCGGGCAAGGCTTTTTTTACGGGAACAACTTAAAAATTATTTCAGTCATGACAAGTGAACAACACAATCACCAGCATTGTCTCGAATTATTTAAAAAACTTTCAGAATATATTGACAATGAACTGGATGAACCGGCATGCAAAGAGATCGAAAGCCATCTTAAAGAGTGTATCATCTGCAGAGCATGTCTTGAAACCCTGAAAAGATCAATTGATCTCTGCCGGTACACCGAAACAAAATCCATACCGGCGTCATTGGCCAAACGTATTAATTTGCTGATTCAGGATGCCGTCATCAAAGAGAAATGCAAAACCGGCAACCCACCGCTGTTACCCCCCCGTTAATCTATTTTTTTAAATCCGACTCGCCTCGACATCCTCCACTCTTTTTTCATTTTTTGTTCGTAACTAAAAAAATAGTGAGTGTTTGACATATTAAACA
>CAZFXX010000081.1:0-11041 GCA_964522985.1 uncultured Desulfobacteraceae bacterium | reverse complement strand
TTGCGGACAAGGGCTGGAAAAAAGCATTGGAGGAAAATGCGGATCTGGCAAAGGGTGCCAATATTATCGATGGCAAAGTGACCTACAAGGGTGTTTCCGATGCCTTTGGCATGGACTATACGGATTTAAGTACATTGCTTTAATGGGCGCAGCTTGAAAGCCGTATGGTTATCCTTTAAACGAATGAACCCGTTTCCCATGGAGCGGGTTCATTTGTTTTGTGCTGTGCTCACCGCTATGAAAGCAAAACAGCCTGCCTGCGGTCATAACTTTTATGTTCCCTGAGGAATGGATGCACAAAGAGATATACAGTATTTGTTTTATGTGTACCATGCGATGTCCGATTCGGGTTGAGGTTCAAAACGATGCCGTCACTTTGATAGCGCCTAACCCTCATGCCGTGGGCTCTGAAAGTGGTTTATGCCCCAAAGGAGCTGCGGGCCCGGCATTGCTCAATGATTCCCAACGCCTGCAATATCCCATGATTCGAACCGGCCCCCGCGGTTCGGGTAAGTGGAAACGGGCGACCTGGACACAAGCGTTGGATTATGTGGCCGTGAAATTGAAAAAAATCATTAAGCAGTACGGGGCCGAAAGTTTTGTGCTGGGCGAGCGCTGGCAGCTCAGCACCCATGTCAGCAGGGCCTTTTCCCGGGCTCTGGGTTCTCCAAATCATTTTACCCATGATTCCCTTTGCAAGGGATCCGTCAACACCGCATGCCGGTCGCTCTTCGGGTATACCGATGAAGAGATGGGTATGGACTACCGGAATACAAAGCATATCGTCCTCTATGGCCGGAATATTTTCGAAACGTTTAATCCGCTGGAGGTCAGGCAGCTTGGCCTTGCCCTGGAAGAGGGCGCCAGGCTGACCTGTATCGACCCGCGAGTGACCGTAACCGCCGCCAAAGCCCATCGTTACTGGATGATACGGCCCGGAACCGATCTGGCCCTGAATTATGCCCTGATACATACGATTTTAAAAGAAAGACTTTATGATCAGAAGTTTGTGGGTCGCTGGGTTTCAGGGCTCCGGGCACTTGAAGCCTTTGTCCGGCCCTATACACCTGAATGGGCGGAAAAAGAATGCGGCATCCCGGCTGTGGAGATCGTGTCCCTTGCCAGGGAGATCAGCCACGATATGCCCAGGGTTATTTTTCATTTCGGCTATCGCGGCACCAATTTTGCGAACGAGACGTATTTCAGGCGGTCCATTATGATGCTCAATTGTTTGATGGGCAGTATTGAAACAAAAGGCGGCTTTTTTTTCACAAAAGGCCCGGCGGAAGTCCATGGTCAATCTCCCCGTGAGCTTACAGACCAGTTGTTCCCCAAGATCGCAATACCCCGTTTTGACCGTGTCGGAACCGCTGATTTTCCATTGCCTGATCCGCTTAATGGTGTTGCCCAGATGTTGCCTGGTGCTATTCTGGAAGAAAACCCGTATCCGATTAAAGGCGCTCTTTTTTTTCGTTTTGACCCGCTCACCAGTCTGACGGATACCCAAAGGACATATAAAGCGCTTGATAAACTGGATCTTATCGTGACCATCGATATCAATCACAGTGAAACCGCCGGGTATTCCGATGTGGTCCTTCCCGAGTCACTTTATCTGGAGCGGATGGACAGTGTCTTTCAGGTCAATGGACTTGTTCCTGAGATTTTTTTTCGCCGACCGGCGGTGACGCCGCGATATGACACCAAATCGGGTCCCATGATATTGAAAGAACTGGCAAAACGGATGGGGATAGGACATTATTTCCCTTATGAGAGTGTGGCGGAGCTGGTCGATTGGCAATTGGTGGGGACCGGTTTTTCCATGGAAGATTTCAATGCAAAGGGATTTGTATCATACACTAAAAAGGAAATTTATTGGGATCGAGAAGATGGCCTCAAACTTAAAACGCCGTCGGGCATGATCGAATTTACGTCCTCCCTTTTGGAAAATGCTGGGTTTGAATCCTTCCCGGCGTATGATGCCGTATCACCACCGGATGAAGGGATGTTTCGGCTCATTTGCGGGCGTGTTGCGGTTCATACCCATGGGTCCACCCAGAACAACCTTTATTTGAACGAAATATTGCCTGAGAATGCACTGTGGATGAATCCTTTTGCTGCAGACTGCCTGGGTATTCGAAACGGGGACGAGGTGATGGTATCTTCAAGTCAAGGGGCCGGAAAGATAAAAGTGCTGATAACCGACTTGATCCACAGGGAGGCGGTCTTTATGCTTCACGGTTTTGGTAATAAGAATGCTCTGGCAGCCAGATCATTTAATCGGGGATTGTCCGATGCAATATTGCAGAAGAGTGTCACAGATATGGTTGGCGGCAGCCAGGCACTGTATGAAACGTTTGTGACGGTCCGACCCGTCTGACGATATCGGATTTGCAGCAGAGGGAACAATGAGCGATTTTTTTATATTTCAAGAAATTGAGAAATGCATTGGATGCCATGCATGTGAAGTCCAATGTAAGATCAATAAAGATATTCCACAGGGGCCAAAGCCATGTGAGATAATCACCGCGGGGCCGAAATGGATCAACGGGTTGCCCAGGGCTGCATATATCTTTATGTCTTGTCTGCATTGTACCGACCCTGTTTGCCAGACGGTCTGCCCGACAGGGGCAATTTGTAAACGGGAGAAAGACGGCATTGTGTTTATTCGTGAAGATCTTTGCGTCGGTTGCGGCCTTTGTATATCCGCCTGCCCCTGGGGCAGTTGCCAGATGAATCCGGAAACGAACCGGGCGGTTAAATGTGACCTGTGCATGGATCGATTGGATAAAGGATTGCAACCGCTTTGTGTGGATGTTTGTCCAACCGGGTGTCTGCATTTCGGTAAATTAAAGGAAATTCCTTCCCGAATGGCCTCACAATATTCAGCAGTGGTTTCACTAATGCTGGAATCCGCTCCAGGTTTGGCGGAGGGCGGACGGAATTTTTCAGATGTATAAATCATCCAAACTGGATACCTCGGATCAAGAGATGATGAAAGCGACCTGCAATGTAGCGAATCTATCCACTAAGCTCTCAAGTGCCATATCTTCCGGAGTTTTCAGAAATGCCTGGTGCCGGCAGCGATTTGTCGAATTACTGGCTTTGCTGGACAGTATTTCCAGTGGTCACGCACTACCGGACAGCCTTACCGCTATCGGGTCCCTGGCACAAGCCATCGTTGCCGCCCGGCAGGACAATATATGCCGCGATACGTCAAAGCTGGTGTTGCAGATCTTGATGGTGCACAGGGAGGAATTTGAAAGTCATATTGAAACCCGGTGTTGTCCTTCCGGTGACTGCATCAGACTGTCACCGGCTCCTTGTCAACTGGCCTGCCCTGCAGGAATTGATGTGCCCGGCTATATTGCACTTATTTCCCAAGGTCGCGATGCCGAGGCCATAGCGCTTATCCGGCAGGACAATCCGTTTCCCTGGATATGTGGTCTTGTCTGCACAAATCCATGTGAACGCAAGTGTATTCGTGGAGAGATCGACCGACCTGTTGCCATCAAACATCTCAAGCGGTTTGCTGCAGAACAGGCCATGATACAGGCCGGATATCACAATCCGCAAAAAGCCCCTGACAACCACCGGAAAGTCTGTATTATCGGGGCTGGTCCCGCTGGTTTGTCCGCTGCGTATTATTTAGCCCTGAAAGGCTATCGGGTCTGTATTATTGATGCACTTCCCGCTGCGGGCGGCATGATGGTGGTGGGAATTCCAAGATATCGTCTGCCGATGAAAACAATTGATTATGAAGTGGGATTTATCAAAGCGCTGGGTGTTGAGTTTCGGCTGAATACTTATTTTAACCGGGATGTCACCTTTGAGGAACTCAAGAAGGAAGGATTCCAGGCCTTTTTGATGGCAACAGGCGCACATTTTTCCATAGACTTGAGGATTCCAGGAGAAGGTGAGTTTGATTCGGTTAGAAAGGCAACCGATCTGCTGAGGACGTCGGGGCTGGGCCGGAAGCCGATTCTTGGAAAAAAAATAGTCGTCATTGGCGGGGGGAACGTGGCCATTGATTCGGCGCGTACCGCCCTGAGGCTGGGGTGTGATGATATTATGGTTCTGTATCGGAGAACCCGGTTGGAAATGCCTGCCAATGAAGAAGAAATCCTGCAGGCCGAAGAAGAAGGTATCCGGTTTTCTTTTTTGACAATGCCCGTGGCGATCGTGGGCTCGAAGAAAAAAATTACGGGCATCAGATGTTTGAGAACTAAACTGGGGCCTGAAGACGGGAGCGGCCGTCGGAGACCGTTGCCCATAGATGGGAGTGCCTATATGATCAGGGCGGATGAGGTGATCTCCGCTATCGGTCAACGGACCAACCCGGGAGATTTAATTTCTTTGGAAAAACTGGCCTGGTCAACAGGCAATACGGTGAAGGTTGATGCAGTGAGTATGACCACGCCCATGGAGAGTGTGTTTGCAGCGGGTGATCTGGTCACCGGACCTGCCACCGTGATTGAAGCGGTTGCCGGAGGGAAAAGAGCGGCAATGGGAATAGACCGCTATCTGTCTGGTTTTCCCCGTCTGCAACTGCAGGCGGTTCCCTATCGTCGTTCCCGACAAAGCGTTACAGTGATGGGTGCCAGTGAAAAAATGAATTTGCAGAGACCGGAAATGCCGCTTCTTAACATGGACCGGCGACGGGGTGAATTCCAGCAGGTGGCGCTTGGCTATCCAGAAGACTCAGCGCGTAAGGAAGCCGATCGATGTCTTCGGTGCGACATTTGCAGTCGCTGCGGAATCTGTGTGGATATCTGTCGTGATAAAATGGGGATCGACGCGCTGTTCTTGGGCTATTTAGGTTCCCATGGCTGCGGTCCAACGAATTTTATACTGACTGAAAAACAATGCATCGGCTGCGGGGCTTGCGCCAGAAACTGCCCAACCGGTGCCATGCAGATTATCGACCGCGGCAATGAAAGGGTACTGTCTCTGTGCGGGACCGTTATGAGCCGATTTTCGCTTGAACACTGTAAATCTTGCGGCATCGCTTTGCAGACAGAGGCATCCAAAGCATATATAGACGGCATAATAAAGACGGTGGATACAAAAGAATCTTGTGATTTTTTATGTATTGCCTGCAAAAGAGAAAAAGCCGCCGGCCGGATTGCCGAACGCTATTTTCAAAGTATTGGGGAGGCGCCGTCAAATGGGGCTGTAAACGATACATGAGCACCAAAGCCCACGATTTTTATCTTTCCGGGGTGCGGGATAAATGGTTGAAAGACAAGCGTGGCAAGGATTGGTTTTTTTTGTAGAAGATGAATTCGCTTGAGAATTTCAATATTTTCGGATATCTATTTATTGATTAATAACCCATTTCAACAGGGGCGCTTTTACGTTCTTACCAATGCAAGGGCCGGCGCGTCACCAGGTTTTGTAGTGGGCATCATGGATTGACCATGGGTACCGGATTTCAAATGAAAGAGAGAAAAAATGATTTCAGTTAACGGTACGTCAGAAAAAAACGGCCCGCTGGATTTAAGATCATTGCGCAGCCAGGTTTATGAGTATATCCGGGACGAAATTCAGGCCGGTCGTCTTATACCGGGCTCATTTATTAAAATGAGAGAGATCAGTGAACACCTGGGTGTCAGTATCACGCCGCTAAGGGATGCCATTATCCAGATGGAATGCGAAGGATTTGTTACAATTCTGCCGCGTCGCGGTATTTTGCTGAATAAAATGACCCTTCCGGAAATTAAAAATGTGCTTGAAATTGTCGGGGCTTTGGAAAGCACCGTTATTAAGTCTGTTTTTGACCGGATTACGATGTTACATTTAAAAAAAATGGAGCGTCTGAATGCTCAAATGCGGGAATTGCTCCAGGCCGAAACTTTTGATCATATTTTCAACCAGAGATTTTACCAGTTGAATATTGATTTTCACGATATTTTTCTGAATCTTACATCCAACCAGTTTCTAATACGGATTGTCATACCCATCAAACAGCGGCTTTATGATTTTCAACGACTATCCTACATCAAGCGCTGGGAACTCACCAATTGTGATGAGCATGAGCAGTTGATAGACTATATAGAGGCGGGTGAGCGGGCAAAGGCCGTACGCCTGTGGCGGGACAGCCACTGGTCATTTACAGCCCATGAAAAACATATTCGGGAATTTTACTCCCTTGGAAATCGGCAGATCCAGAAGCAGCTTGATAACCATGCGTGATTATTGCCTGCGGTAAAGATTTAAACCCCATCCCGGCGATGATACGCATGCCTGCTGTGCCGGATTTTTTTGGCCGGGGTGTGCTGACCCTGATTTGTTTGACGTTCAATCGACCCGAACAATACGTCCGGGTTTCTATATGATCAAAGGAGAATTGTTTATGGGATTTTTAACCAAACCCAGGATGTTGAAAAAAAGTGATCTGAACCGGATACATGAAGCCACCGTCAGGATACTCGAAGAAACCGGTATCGTTTTTCATTCGGATGAAGTGATTGCGGTTTTTAAAAAAGAGGGCGCCCGTGTGGAGGGTCAGACTGTTTATATCTCCCGCAAGATGATTGACCGGGCCATTGACACGGTCCCCAAGGTCTTTAAATTTCACGCCAAAGACCATGAAAAGGCGATCTATGTGGGTGAAAAGGATGACCGCGTCCATGTCATGCTCGATAACGGACCGATTTATATCCAGGAATTAAGCGGTGAAAGACGGCTGGCAACTCTGCAGGACACGGGTAATTTTTACAAGCTGGGACAGGCCAGCGAGGTGGTGGATATTGTTGGTCAGATACCGGTGGACCCCAGCGATGTTGATACCCGGTTTAAATCCCTGCATGCCATGCACCATCTGCTTCGAAACACGGACAAACCCCTGGTGGGGATTGTGGAGCATCGGGAACGCATCGAACAGATGTTTGAAATGCTTGAGATGGCAATGGGGCAAAAGGGGTATCTGCTGGACCATAATGCCATGAGTGTGGCCGTGTGCGCCCTGAGCCCGCTGCAGTACTCCCTTGAGACCTGTGAGACCATACTGGCCTATGCCCGCCGGCGTCAGCCGATTATGTTTTTGACTTGTGCCCTGGCCGGTGTGTCTTCTTCCATCTATCTTGTTCGATCGGCAATTCTGCAGAATGCCGAACTGATCGGGGGCCTGGTCCTTTCCCAGATCATCAACTCCGGCACGCCGTATGTGTACTCTCCGGCCTCAACCGTGGCCAATATGCAGAATGCCGGTTATATTACCGGCCCGCCGGAAGCTAATCTGATAAATATTATCGGTCTGCAATTGGCCAATGAATTGTATCATTTTCCCACCCGGACCATGACGGGGATGACGGATTCAAAAATAGTGGACTGCCAGGCCGGTTATGAGACTATGCAGAACTATTTTCTGCTGATGCTTTCCGGAACGCATCTGATGAATGAGTGTATCGGTACGCTGGACAGCCTGATGACGATGTCCTATGAAAAATTTATGATCGATGAAGAGATGATGAGCCGTATGTTGAGAATCCTCGAGGGTGTTAAAGTATCGGATGATTCTTTTGATATCAGCGAAATTCTGGCGGTCGGCCATGAGGGGTCCTATCTGATGCAACCCGAGACCCTGGCCCGGTGTCGCGATATGTGGAAACCCACGGTTTCATTCCGGGATTCCTATACGGACTGGATCGACAGCGGGGCCGAAGATGTAGCCAAGCGTGCCAGGCGGCACTGCCAGGAGGTCCTGGACAACTGTCCCGACCGCCTGATCGGACCGGAACTGGACCGGGATCTGGCCCGCTATGTCGAATCCAGGCAGTAGGTGGTGATTTTTTTACAGTGCCATCAGGGGTGTAGCAGTTCTTTGAGCAGGGTCTGGCGCCGGCTGGTGTCCTGATTTTTAACTGCCATGGCCAGGGCTTTGCGGGTTCCCACCAGGACCGCCAGGTGCCGGGCCCTTGTCAGGCCGGTGTAGATCAGATTGCGAAAGAGCATTTTAAAATGCTGGGTCAAGACCGGGATGATCACCACCTCAAATTCGCTTCCCTGGGATTTATGGATGGTAATGGCATAGGCGAGGTCCAGTTCCTGGATATTTTTACGTTTATAAAAAACCTCCCTCCCGTCCGGAGAAAATGCCACCGTGCAGGTAATCTCCGTATTGTCGATATCTAAAATTGTACCGATATCGCCGTTAAAGACCCCGAGTTCATAGTTATTTCTGCGATGAATCACCCGGTCTCCCACCCGGAAGGTTTTTTCGCCGATCCGCAACTGGCGTTTGCCTGGCCTGTCCGGATTGGCAGACGCCTGAATCATTTCGTTCAAACCCACCGTTCCCAGACTGCCCCGGGTCATGGGGGAAATAATCTGGATTTCGGTTTTATGGCCCATGTATTTGGGGATCCATTCCAGATAGAGTTTTTTTACCACATCTGAGGCGGAAAGGCCGTAGCGCAGCGATGACCAGGGGTGGACTTTTTTTAAAACCGCCAGCAGTTCATCCACATTGGTTTTCGCCCGGTACACTTTGTCAAGATTAACGTGCCGGAATTTTTTGGGGATGGTCAGCTCGGTTTCATAAGGGGTGACCGGTTCGTTGATGCGAAATTCGTACAGATCGTCATCAGAGCCGGTTTGGCCGATCCCTTCCCGAGGATCTGTCGCCTTGATTTTTTTGACACGGGCCACAAAGCTCAGTTGCTCTTTGGTGGCTTCTTCCGAGTCCATAAACAGGCAGTCGATTTTTTTTCGCCATATTTCCGGTTTTTGAAAGGGCGAATCAATATGGGGGATATCACCTTTGTTGATCTGATGGGCGTACCTGATAATGAGCGATTCCCTGGCCTGCCGGAAAATCTGGGTGAGCCTGAAACAGGGGATGCATCCGCAGTCGATCATATCCCGCAGCACATTGCCGGGCCCTACCGACGGAAGCTGGTCCGCATCCCCGATAAAAAGAACCTGGCCGTGGGGGGGAACCGCTTTCAGCAGTGATGCCGTCAGGCTTATATCCAGCATGGAACATTCGTCGACAATTAAAAAGTCGGTATCCAGAGGATTTCCCTGATCTTTATTGAATTTTCCCATCTTCCATTCCAGCAGACGATGGATGGTTTTGGATTCTTGTCCGATGACATCGATCATGCGCTGGGCTGCCCGGCCGGTGGGGGCCGCCAGCAGCACTTTTTTATGCATGGCTTCAAGCAGTTTCACCAGCATCAGGGTTGTGGTGGTTTTACCGCAGCCGGGCCCCCCGGTCAGAATAGAAAAGTTTTTACCTGCAATGCTTTTGATGGCATTTCCCTGCTCAGGGCTCAGGGGAATTTTTCTCCGTTGGCAACTGGTAACCCATTGTTCAACCCGTTGCTCGTCAATCGCTACAGGACCCCTCATGTTGGAAATTTTTTGAGCCACATACTGCTCGTCGAAATAAAGGGTCCTGGAATAAAAGCAGCGTTCGGCTGATCCGTGCAAGGATGTGCTTTCGCGCACCATAAGATCCCGGTTTTGCTCCATCTGTGCGAGGAAATGAGCCAGATGATCTCCCAGATCCAGCTCTAATAATTTTTTGACCTGGGATGCAATCTGGGATGCGGTCAGGTAGCAGTGGCCAAAATCCCTGCCAGCGGCCAGGACATGCCGGATTCCGGCCATGATTCTCCGGGGGCTGTCTTTGGCCAGACCTATACTCAGTGCAACCTTGTCTGCCGAAAAAAATCCAATACCGTAAAAATCCCGGGCCAGGCGGTAGGGGTCTTCGGTCACGGTTGCAATGGCATTGTCCCCGTATTCCTTATAGATACGAACGGCAAAAAGGGTGCTTATGCCATGGGACTGCAGGAACATCATGACTTGCCTGATGGCCCTGTGCCGGATCCAGGCATCGCTGATCATCGCCAGTTTTTTTTGGGCGATACCCGGCACTTCGGTGAGTTTTCCAATGTCGGTTTCAAATATGGCAAGTGTTTGGTCCTTAAAATGGGCAACAATTTTTTTTGCGGTTTTAGGTCCCACGCCTTTGATTAGGCCTGATCCCAGGTATTTCTCCAGGGCTGCGGTGGTTGCCGGTTTTTTTTCAACTGCCTTTTTCGCCTTGAACTGGCGGCCGAATTTGGGATGCACAATCCAGGTACCTTGAAATTCCATGGTGGCCCCGGCAAACACCCGGGTCTGATGAACAATCACCGTTTCCTGCTGTCCGTGTGCGGCAAAGGTTGAAACGCGCAGGACGGACCAGCCGTTGTCGGGATTATGATACGTGACCCGATCCACAATGCCGCGGATCGATTCGGTAATGACGCTACTATGATCTCGGGCTGGTGGTTGCATAAACAGAATCGGCTCCCGTCAAGCTTGAATTAAGCGGCAAATGACGCTATACAATGCATTAAATAAAAGTTAATGATACCGTCGGTTCCGGTAAAATGCAAGGAATTGACAAAACACAAAGAAGGATAGCGCAGGGGAAAAGGAGAAAATTGATGGATTCAAAAACACCGACCCGGGATGAGGCCTTGGCCTTGCTGGAAAAATACAATCAAAACCAGAGTCTGATCAAACATGCCCTGGCCGTGGAGGGGGTCATGCGCTATTGTGCCCGCCAGAGGGGTGCCGACGAGGAAAAATGGGGTATTGTCGGGCTGGTGCATGATCTGGATTACGAACAATACCCGGATCAGCACTGCATTAAATCCAGGGAGATCCTGGAGGCGGAAAACTGGCCCGAAGAATATATCCGGGCCGTTGTCAGCCATGGCTGGGGGCTCTGTTCGGATGTCAAACCCGAGTCGGAAATGGAAATGGTTCTCTTTGCCATCGACGAACTGACCGGCCTGGTGGCCACCACGGCCCTGGTGCGGCCATCCAAAAATGTGATGGACGTTAAACCCAAGTCGGTAAAAAAGAAATGGAAGGACAAGCGCTTTGCCGCCGGGGTAGACCGTTCCATTATTGATAAGGGGGCGGAAATGCTCGGGGTGGATCGAAACGAATTGATCGAAGCCACCATCAAAGGCATGCAGGATGTGGCCCATGAGATCGGGCTTGGCGGGGTATAAGGTGTGTCATGACCGATTTTTAC
>CAZFXX010000080.1:0-11059 GCA_964522985.1 uncultured Desulfobacteraceae bacterium | reverse complement strand
CCGGCGGCAACAAACAAAAAGCCGCAGAATTACTGAATATCAGCTTCCGGTCCATTCGTTACCGGGTTGAAAAGCTGTCCATCGAATAAGTGCCGATGCTTCCGATTTTCCGTGATCTATTGTCCATCCGGAAATGAGGATTTTTTATTTAAGATCAAGGCATACGATTACGTTCACGATATTTCAACTTGTGATCTCCAGACGGTGATTGCCGAGGTTTAATTTTTTGGAAGTATGGGCTCTATTATTTTAAAGGGAAGCTTGAGCGTTCTTTCGATGATTCCCAATACCCCTCTGCCCACCGCTGATACCGGCAGTATAGAAATTTTCGGATGTGCATAATCACCTGTTACCTTCAGTGGTATGGAAACCAGCGAACCTGCGAGAACATAACCGACCAGGGGGGTCATCTTGATGACCCGGTCAACTGTTTTTAATGGGGCTATCAGGACCGTAAGATCCAGTTTTTTATTGATCAGATCGATATACCCCTGGCAGATTAACTCCATGGATGCGCCGTCCATGATAGCTTCTTTTAAAGTGAGCCTGCCCTGGTCAAGCGTTGCTTTCAGCTTAATGGTCTTATAGGCAAACCCTGCCTTGCCGATCCCTGGATTTTTTCCGAATAAGATTTCAGTGGTATTGAGAAATGTCAAGATATTAGACAGCACCATGGCCTTGTAGATACTGCCATCCCTGGCAACCAGTTCAAAATCACCCGTCAGTGAGGTTAAAATCGTGTCAGGCCGGCACTGGGCTGCGAGTACGCCGTTAAGATCAAAATTGCCTGTCACTTTCTCTGTTCCGTTGGACAGCCAGTTGGCCACAGTCTCTAATGGCTGGTTTTCAGCCTTAGTTTTAAATTTGAGCGCCAGATTACCAGACGATTTTTTTATAGCGATCTCACCGGGTGTTGAAATGCCGTGGATTTTGGCATGGGTGACGTTGACATTGATACTGTCCTGATCCAGCAGAATTTGGGCCTTAAACGGCCGCCATGTGGTTTGGCCGTACACCATGGAATTTGATTTTAATCTGAGCACGCCCGTTATCGGACGGCCCGACACCGGCGCGCGGTTGCCCATGTGCTTTTTATACCCGGCGTTTTGCACTATTTTTTTAATGTGATTTCCGTTCAAGTTTTCCGAGG
Source organism: uncultured Desulfobacteraceae bacterium (assembly GCA_964522985.1). Classification (GTDB taxonomy): domain Bacteria; phylum Desulfobacterota; class Desulfobacteria; order Desulfobacterales; family 4572-123; genus 4572-123. Next base: position 9,909 of record CAZFXX010000080.1, on the reverse strand, counting down.
AAAGATCCATGTCCAGATGCAGGCCATCTTCTGTAAAAAGAACGTCTCCTTTAAGGTCAAGGCGTTCTTTGTCCAGGGAAAGGGCGGCGGATGTCACGGTTATATGATTTTGTTCAGCAGAAAGGGCAATGGTATGGATATCCAGGGGAAACCCCAAAAATCGCAGCAGCTTCAGGTCGCCGCCCTTGAGCTCGCCCTGCATCAAAGATTTCATGGGTTGATCTATCAGGATGTGGGCGCTGAGATGGCCATCGATCCACCCTCCCGGCAGATTGCTTTCAGCAAAAATTCTGTTCAGGGTTGATTGGGTGACGCGGCCTTTAAAATTGAAATCAAGTGTTTTGTCTTTGTTACCGAGCATGGCTGATGCCCGGGAATTTGCATCCTGGATCGTTACATCTTTTATCCTGAATTCTCCGGGAGTCCGAACAAGGTCAAGATGAAGGTCCGGCCCCTTTGGAAACTTCAAATCGCCGATAAAGATAATCTCGGCTTTTTTTTTCCAGGAGATATAAGCCGATGAAACAGATATCGGCGCCTTGAAGGTCAATTCAGAAGAGATATTGAGCCGGGTGGATAGCCAGCTGTTTGAATCCGGCCCTATATCTCCCTTGAAAAGCGTCTCAAATTTTTTTAAGCCGTTAAAATCGATATTGATCAAGCCCGACAGGGTCAGGGCAGCATCCAGAAAGGATAAATGCGTATCGCTGAACGACAGGGTTTTGGCGGCTGTATCGGAAAAGGCATGAAAGTGGCCGTTTTTTACTATAATGGTATCCGGATATAAGTTTGAATCCAGAACCAGGTTATTGAAATTACCAACGGCGTCAATCTTCCAGGTTACAGGATCAAATAATGGCCCTTTTAAGTGCATTTGTGAGAGCGCAATACGTCCCGCTGCATTTTGAATTTTTTTTGAGATTTGATTGATGTCAAGCGTGCTGATCCAGGGATAGAAGTCCTCTAAGGCCAGGGTGAGCTTTCCCTTTGACACATCGATACTAGGTGTATTTCTAAAATCAATATGCCCGGCCAACGATGAAAATGCAGCGTTTCCGATCTTTCCGTTCAGATTATCGACAGCGATGTCGCGTGAATCAAATGAAAAATAATTGCCCCTGACTTCAAGCGGATAGGGAAGCCTTTTGTAGGTACCGGACAGATTAAAATTGTCGATTTTTACCCGTGTTTTTATCGCCTTCAGACTTTCCCCGAGAACCAGCCTTCCCGTTGCGTTTCCCCTGAGACCATTAACCAGATCAAGTTCTCTTAAAAATTCTTTATGCTTGACCACCTGCTTCAGCATCGGCGGCAGTTGAGCCAGGTCGGCATCGATCATGATATCAAGATGAAACGGCGCATTTTTACCAGAGAGGCCGATTTTTAAATTTCCGTTTTTCCCCCTGGAGTTTCCCAGTTGGGCTGCTAAATTTTTTCCTGCCAATATGCCGCCGGCAATGACCACATCGCCTTTTACCTTGTCCAGGTCACGCCGGATACCCGGAACAAAGATGCCGCCGTCCGTCAGGCGGCCCATGATGGTTAAATTGTTTAATTTGCCCAGATCGGCAAGGCTGTTACCATGGGTCGTGCAGGTAATCGACGGTACATGGCCGCTTTTTACGATATCAAAGATATGGCCAATGACCGGAATTTCCCCTGCCGCGGTCAGCATGGTTTTTCTTGCCGAATTCACATCGATGTCCCTGCCTTCAATCTCAATATTGATGTGGGAACTGTTTCGACTTTTTTGAAGTTTTCCGGATAGATTCAGTCGGGGATGACTGATCTGTATATCATCAAGGGCCACCTCGATAATATCCCTGTTTATCTGAAAAGAACCCTTCAGATTTTGGACTTTGATAACGGCCTTGGTCTTTTTTTGTTGCAGGGTCAGGCCCGGAATGTCGCCTGTTATCCTGCCATAAATCGTATTTGCCCATACCCCTTTAAAATTCATGGATAGATTGACTTGCGAGTTTGATACCTTTCTTAAAGCATGGGGGAAAAGATATCTGGTGATCCTGTGCGGGCGGAATCCATGGATAACAGCCTGCCCGTCAATTTTAGATTTTTTTCGGTCCAATTCTACATCAACAGATAGACGGTCCCAGAGGTTTGATTGGCAGTCTATATGAATCGTGGATTTTTTTGTAACGGGACCCATGCGGCCGTTGATTTCCCGGAATGAAAAAACCGGCCCGTTTTTTCCTGAAACAACCAATCGCCCCTGCTCGATATCCATTCCAAGGTTTGGGACCATCGCTCCCAGTTTGGCTGCTGCAGTGTTGATGATTTCCCCCGGACTGGATTTTGTGCCTGTTTTTTTATGCGGCAATACAGCGTCGCGGACAATCAGGTCGGGCTTCAGTGCCTTGAACCCTGTAATCTGAACTGTTCCTTTAAGCAGGGAAAGCAGCCTTGGATAGAGCGTCAGTGAATCAACGGTGCCGCTGGCTTTTTCAGGAATTGAAAAATTCACTGAATAAAGGATAATACGGGATCGCGGGAAAAAAGATATTCTGGCCTTTTCGTATGCCAGTTGCCCGCCTGTTTTTTCTGAAAAAATATTGACCACTTCGGTCTTTACGGGCTCAATGTTGATGACATACCGGGCCAATAGGAAAAAAAGCGACATCAGGACGATAAATGCCCCTGCTGTTCCTGTAATCCATAAAAATATTTTTTTAGATTTGCTCATTTTTTATTTTTGCATGTGTCCTGTTGGGGTTTAATGCTTAACTTTGTGTTTAATATATCAAAAAAAGTATGAGGGAACCTGTGCAATTGAATAGTGAAGGTATTCTGTCGATCTATTTATAAAAAGACAGAGCGGAGCGATGCCACAAGTTTTCAATTCTCGTTTTTCAATATTTATCTGATTAGATGTATCAACCGGTTGATCCTTCAAGGTATTCTTTCAGAAAATATGAATATTTGAAAAAAAAGACTCACCCGGAATTGAAAATAGCGCAATCGATTCAAAAAAGCCAGTACCGTTTATGAAATAAGCGTACCTACCCCCTCTTATTTTTTCCGCTAAGGCGCCCGGGCTCACATATGCCGGTGCAGTCTCCGGCGAAGGCGCTAACGGCTCGCGCAAAAATAACTTAACATTCTAATGCCGATGCATCCCGCCCGGCTGCGTTTTGAAAGCTTAAGCATGTGACAAATGTTCCTGTTTTCTCGCGCAGCCTTTCTGTGCAGAGGGTCGGTGTAGGTCGAGTTAAAAAATTAACCCAGGGATTTAATCTTTGGGCTTGATATTGTGCTGACGAGCGGTTAATCATTTAAACACTTCATGATGGAAATGCGATTATCCAAAGCAGGCATGCTGATGCCGTGGAGGGAAAAAATGAGCGAGATCAGGATGACGGGTGAAATCCGGACCGATTATGATTGCCAAGCCACGGGAATGCCCGCCGACCGGTGGGCAGAGGCTGTTTTTCAGGTGGGCGAGGAAGAGATCGTGCTGGAAGTCAGTGTTGAAAAAAATATCATCGTGTCCATTATGGCCGGTGATAATGCCGTCTGGAAGGGAACTCTGGAGGGTTTGAAAAAATTGTTAAAAAGGGAGATTAAGGCTCGGTAGCATCTGTTGCTGGGGAATGGGTTGATTTTTTTGTCTCTTTAATCCACTGACCCGTCTGCCAGAGCTTTTACTGATATGGTTGCCGATGCATCAGCATTGCTGTTTGCGTATAGTCTCGTCGGGGCTAGCGCTCAGCGGTAAGAGACCTGCCTATAATGACCCGGCCGGTACCGCTTATGCCGGCTGTACATGCAACAAGATTATAACGCATAAAGGCGGTGAAAATTTGTTTTTGTATGCCATGCATATTTTGAGTTATACCATAAATTATGTCCCTGTACCGATACGCCTCACCAAACAATCCGGTGTAAATCATCCCTGATTCGGGGATACAATTTATTTGCAATATGAGCGCTGTTGTGTTTTTATCCCCCAGTATTATTCGCACACTAAAAGCATAACAGATTGAGGGGGATAGGGCATGGATGCACTAATTATCGCGGGCGTTTCAAAATCTCAAGGAAGCCAGTTCAGCGTCAAGAAGGGCATCCATCTTACCAAAGATGACAAGATAATGTCTTATGCCAATATAGAGCGGTATTTCGGACTACCGCCTACTTCGACCCTTGCTAACCATACGTCCCCGTATCTGGCTGGTATTTATTTGTACAATTTTCTCATTCGACGGGGAATTACCTGCGAACTCATAAATTTTCTGGATCTGGAGGCAGAACAATTTAAAAAATGCTTACAGCAGGATCCTAAAGTTATTGCTCTCTCTACTACCTTTTTAACGAACATAAGATTAGTCAAAAATGTCACTAAAATTATCCGCCGGTATGCCCCTGATGTTAAACTCGTTCTTGGCGGCCCGCTTGTTTATAACAGTTATCTTTTATATCAGATGAAAGATAGCGATTATGACACGGATTCCTGTGCTCAAGACTTTTTTTTTCTAAATCAGGACAGGGAACTTAACGAAGATATTGATCTGTTTGTAGCTGAAGAGCAGGGAGAAGCAACCCTTTATCAAATTGTCACCACGATTAAAAATTGTGGGGATTTATCAACAATACCCAACCTTGCATATTACAGCCGTGACAATCAATTGATCTTTTCTCAGAGAAAAGCGGAAAATAATTCCTTTGATGAAGATTTTGTTAACTGGGGTGATGTCCCGGACGAATATCTTTCCCCAATTTTTCCTGTCAGGGGCTCTCGTGGATGCCCGTATAAATGCGCTTATTGTAATTTTTCTGTTGGTAAAAAGTTTCGCCTCAAGGGCATAGACCTTGTCGCTAAAGAAGTTTCATCCCTTGCGGATACCGGTAAAGTCCGAATAATTCGATTTACCGACGACAACCTTTTTCTCACCCGCCGACATGTTGAAGAATACTCCAGGATGCTGATCAAATCAGGGAAGGGCTTAAAGTGGTCTACGTTTATTCGAGCCAGCTCCATAACCAAAGATAATGTGCATCTGCTCAAAGATTCAGGATGTATAATGGCACAGATTGGTATGGAATCCGGCAATAAAAAAATTCTTGAAGGCATGAATAAGAAAGACACGCCTGAGAATTACTTGAAGGTAATAGAGCTGTTAAACGCCAATGATATTTCTACCCAACTCTATTTTATTGCTGGGTTTCCCGGGGAGACACGGGAAACGATAAATGAAACCATTCAGATGATAAATAATTTCAGTCACAAAGGATCGGGAATTAACCATATGATGGTATTCCCGTTTGTACTGGCTCCCTTATCTCCCATCTACCTCCCGGAAAATCGGAAAAAATATAATTTGAAGGGTTATATGAGCGAATGGAAACACGATACAATGGATTCTACACAGGCATATAAATATGCCAAAGAATTTTTCTTGAGGTGTAATAATGTTTATCCTTTTTATGGAATTGATGAGTTCGATAATTTAGATATTACTAAATTGAAAAAAGTTGCTCAGCTCCGCATGCAAATTCGTAAGGCTGAATTTATGAACTCGCCGGAAGTTGTGGCGCAGGGTTGGAAAAAATTAAGACAGGTTATGATTTCTATAAATAGTCCCCAGGCCCTGGCGGGCAAAACAAGAGATGAAAGTAATTGAGTATCGAGGGAAGTGAAACCGGTAATTATTTTGTATCTATTTGGAAGTGATGATATCGTTTTTTTGATTTCAGGCTTTTTGTTTTCCCTCAGCATCATGACAGACAAAATTTAAATACAGATTTGCTCTTATCGTATTTTTTTCATCACATCGATGATTTGGTGCCCGAATTCCGTTCGCTGCCAGTTCTTCATTTCCGTAATGGTGTCAAGGTCTTTCAAGTTTACCGGGTGGTTAAGGGCAATGGCCGATATTAGTGATTTGTTGCACACAAGGCCCGGATCAAGTCCAAGGGACACCGCGCAATCATCCCGCCATCTTTTTAACGCCATGATTCTGCCGGGAACCGCATCGGTAAGCGGCTGTGATTTTTTGCGGGGATAAACAGGAAGATCGTTTTCCGGGATCTGGAGGCCTCTATTGATGGTATCCAAAAGCGCCTTGCCGTATATGCCGATCTGTTTTTTGCTGAGCACTTGCATATTGGTCAGGCCTTTGAGGGCCAGGGGACGGGCCATGGCCATTTTTACCAGGGATTCGTTGCCTAAAATCTTGAATAGCGGTCTGTCTTTTTTTGCTGCGATGGATTTGCGCAGTTGCAGCAGATTCTCCAGCACTGCAAGGCTGCGGCCCTGGAGGCGACCGGCACCTTTGAATTTGAGATAAAGCGGCTGATTGTTGTTTTCAGGGGGGCGAACCCGGCTCAAAAGGGCGCATTCTTCCTTTACCCAAGCCAGTCGGTTTTTTTGATCAAGTTCTTGTACCAGGATCTCATGCAGGGAGATCAGATGTTTGACGTCTTCGGCACCATAGGCCAACATGGCTTCAGGCAACGGGCGCTGGGACCAGTCCTTGCGCTGGTATTTTTTGTCCAGGTGGATGTTAAACCATTTGCCCAGAACCGCATTCAGGCCCGATTCTTTTGTCCCTAAAAACCGGCAGGCGATTTCGGTATCGAACAAGTTGTTGATTTCAATCCTAAAATCCCGGTAAAGCGACCGAATATCATAATCAGCGCCATGAAAGATTTTGGTGACATCTGGATTTGAAAAAACAGGTATAAGCGGTGACAGATCACCTATTGCCAACGGATCGATGACCAGCCAGATATGTTCGGTGGCCATCTGCAGCAGGCATACCTTTTCCTGAAAATGATACATGGAATCGGCTTCCAGGTCCACGGCCAGGGTTTTCCTGCCGTCAAGTTCATTAACGATATCCTTGAGCCCTGATGCAGTGTCGATGATGCAAAAATTAGGAGTGCTGGTGTTGTTCATTATTTTCTTGACCCGTGAGATCATTTCCCATAGTTTATTTGGTCTGTTAGTGACTTCTGCAAGTTATCAAAAAAATCGGGAGGCTGTTTAACCCGATGCAGGTGGCGTTAAAAAAATCATCTGTTGCACGACAGTGTTTGCAAAAGCGGTCCGGCATGTTCCGCTACCTTTGCCTCTGCCCGGTACCAAAATTTTTTCAAAATCGTCTCCTTGGTTCATAATATTTTTTTATTAACTTTTCAAGCAACTTATACGGTGAAAAAATAATGATACAAATTACACTACCCGATGAAAGTATTAAATCATTTGACAACACCATCACCGGTTATGATGTGGCCATGAGTATTTCCGAAGGCCTGGCCCGTAATTGTGTAGCCATGGAACTGAATGGCGCTTTGATGGATTTGAAAACACTTATCGAGCAGGATGCCGGAGTGCGGTTGATCACGGCAAGGGACCCCGAAGCCCTCGATATCATGCGTCATACAGCGGCCCATGTCATGGCCCAGGCCATATTGCGGATTCATAAGAATGCACATTTGACCATCGGCCCCGTGGTGGCGGACGGGTTTTATTACGATATTGATATGGACCCGGTTTCCGAAGATGATTTCAAGAAAATTGAAGCCGAGATGAAAAAAATCATCAAGGCCAAGCTCCCCATTAAACGCCGGGAAGTATCCAAGGCCGAAGCCCTGGCCTTTTACAAGGATGAACCCTATAAACTGGAAATGGTTTCCGAGCTTGACGATGGGACTATCTCCTTTTACGAGCAGGGAGAGTTTACCGATCTGTGCCGGGGACCGCATCTGCCCCATACTGGCTTTATCAAGGCTTTTAAACTGATGAAGGTTTCCGGGGCCTACTGGCGGGCGGACCAGACCAGTGCCCAGCTCCAGAGAATTTACGGCACGGCCTATTTCAACCAGAAAGCGCTTTCCGCTTACCTTACCTTTCTTGAAGAGGCGAAAAAGCGCAATCACCGCAAGATTGGTACGGCCATGGACCTGTTCAGCTTTCATGAGGAAGCCCCGGGGATGGCCTTTTTTCATGCCAGGGGAATGGATATCTGGAATGCACTGCTGAAATACTGGCGCGTTGAACATCGTAAGGCCGGTTATGTGGAGACCAAAACACCCATCATGTTAAACCGGGGCCTTTGGGAGCGGAGCGGCCACTGGGCCAACTATCGGGAAAATATGTACACCTCCAGCATAGACGACGTCGACTACGCCATCAAGCCAATGAACTGCCCCGGTGGCATGATCCTGTACGGCATGCACCCCCATTCATACAGGGAACTGCCCATCCGGGCCGGTGAAATCGGGCTGGTCCACCGTCATGAGTTGAGCGGGGTTTTGTCCGGGCTGTTCAGGGTGCGGTCTTTTCATCAGGACGATGCCCACATATTCATGCAGCCGCATCAGATCCAGGAAGAAATTCTGGGCGTTTTGAGACTCGCTGATAAGATCTACAGCACCTTTGGCCTGGGGTTTGACCTCGAGCTCTCCACCCGGCCTAAAAAATCCATTGGTACGGATGAACAGTGGGAAACGGCCACCAGCGGTCTGCAGGCGGCCCTTGAGACCTATGGCCGGAAGTTTCGGATCAATGAGGGGGACGGGGCGTTCTATGGCCCCAAGATCGATCTGCATATCAAGGATGCCCTGGGCCGAACCTGGCAGTGCGGAACCGTTCAGCTGGATATGTCCCTGCCCGAGCGGTTTGAGTTGACTTATGTGGACAAGGACAATGAAAAGCACCGGCCCATCATGATCCATCGCGTGATTTACGGGTCCATTGAAAGGTTTTTAGGGATTTTGATTGAACATTTTGCCGGAAAGTTTCCCCTATGGATGGCGCCGGTTCAGGTGGCCCTGCTGGCTATCAACGATGAGCTTGCGCCGTATGCCTTTCAAATCAGGAAAGCGTTTGAAGAAAAGGGGCTGCGAGTGATGGTGGATGACCGCACCGAAAGCCTGAACCGGAAAATCAGGGATGCCCAAATTGAGAATATACCGCTGATTCTAACCATCGGTGCCAAGGAGAAAGAATCGGGTAATCTTGCCGTGAGAACCTTGGACGGCCGGGTAAAATACGGTATTTCATATGATATGTTTTTGGATGCGGTGCTGGAAAATATCCGCAGGCGAGAATTGGAACTGGATTTTTTTAAAGAGTGAATAGTAAAAATTGATGGGCGCAGGGGCGAACCTTGTGTTCGCCCGGTCTATCGATTATAATAGAAAAGATAGAGCGAAGCGATACCATAATTTTTCAATTTTCACTGTACAACATTCAATTTAAAGGGAAGACAACCTTGAAAGCTATAGTGATATGAAACAGTCGTTACAATATTTTTTTTATTACTGGTTTCCCATCGGGTTGTATGGTTTTCTAATATTTATGCTATCATCCGGGCCGGTGCCTGAAGGCGGACCGGAGTTTTTTCAGGCCGATAAATTTGCGCATTTTGTTATTTTTGCCGTGCTCGGTGCGCTTTGTCTTAGAACGTTAGATACAACCGCACTGCGTACCAACCTTGCGGTTCTTCTATTACTCAGTATGGCGTTATCTTCCAGTTACGGGATCAGTGATGAAATCCACCAGTATTTTGTACCGTCCAGAAATGCCGATTTTCTGGATGTCCTTGCCGATATCTGCGGAAGTATCGTCGGTGTTTTGGCCTACTGGCGTATTTTTATCTTCCGGCCCAGGATTGGCAGGCAGGAACTTAAGACCGAAGACTAGGGACAGGGTTTAAGGTTACTTCACATTTTTGTATATAGAAAGGCAAATTTCATCATTAAGCACCTAATATCCAGCATCAACAAAAAACCCCGGTTTTAAAAAATCAGACCGGGGTTTTTTGGTAAATTGTCTTTCGTTATTTTACATCATGGATGACTCGGGATGGAATACATCCACGTCCTTGAGATCATCTCCCAGGTATTCGCGTTCATTGGGCCCCAGAATGCCGAGGCTCAGGCAAATCA
>CAZFXX010000079.1:0-11100 GCA_964522985.1 uncultured Desulfobacteraceae bacterium | reverse complement strand
TTATAAGCCGGACAAACTGGAAATAACAAATAGCAGGAACCAAATTACTTATTTTTTTGGTTATTATTTTTACATAAAAACGCAAGATATCAGATATAAGCAACTGCGCTTTTCCCGTAGCGCTAAAATTCTGTCTTGCCTACCGTACCCATTTGCCGCCGGTTGCGGCTGTTTTTCTGGCAACCATGACCCATAAACCGAAATTCAGTTATTTCCTTGCTACTGAAAAATATCCGATACGGCCGGCCTTTCCCGAGTGGATATCCGCTCTTCCCATCAGCAGGACACCGCCGGGGCGAAAATCGGGTAGGCGATCGCTTACACTTGGGGATTATTTCAATGCCGTCCGAATTTTTTTAAAGCGGGATCAATACCGGGCGGTTATTGCGGCCCTGTATGGTATCGGCCGTGGCAACGTGGATGTTGAACAGATTCAGGCAATTCGTGTTTTTCTGGTAAAACACGGCCAATACTATCATCCGGCCCGCATTGAAATTGATTCGGGGAAAATGATCAGCTCTTTTGTATTAAATGTGGCTGTTTCGGCTACGGCCCGGAAGATGATTAGGAAAGAAGCCGCTGCGCTGGATCAACTATGCAGCCGTTTCCCGTACTCTTTTCTCCCGAAAGTATATGCCACAGGTGAGGTCAGCATTGATGACCGCCGGGGTTTTGGCATGCTTCTGGGGCAATGGTTTGATGATTATCATGAATTTCACCTGTCCCGGGGTAATGGGGGTAATCAAAATCGGATCCTCGTCTGGGACGGCAAAGTAGCTAAATGTTTTTTATCGCCGGAGCAGACCCGCGCAGCATACGACCACGCCGCCCTGATTCTGACAGCTTATTATAACATGGCAACCTTTGAGCATATATCCGTCTGGCATCATGCCGCCGGTGATTTTGTGATAAAACTGCACCGGGACCGGCTCGTCATGAAGCTGATCACCGTCCGGCGATACGCGCCTTTGCTTGATAATGTCAAACCGGATGTTCATCTGATATTAGAGGCCCTGCAGTTTTTTCTGCTAAACCTGTCCCTGCACATGCGGCTTGACCGGCTCGATGGTGTCGGAGATCCGGTATGGGCTAGCGATATAGCCGTTGCCGGATCTGTGGACGGTTTTTTAAAAGGGCTGATGCTGCAGGTAAAAGCCGGACTGATCCCCATAGAAATCGTTGAGGGATGCCTGAAATATTTGGGTGCCGTATCAAGCTCGGAATGGATTGATATGACTGTATCCCTGGTGAACCGATATGATCCGGATCTGCCGGAGCTCTCTTTGATTCAACGCAATCTGGATCAACATGCCATCTGCCTCTATAAAAGGGTGAAAGATATTGATCGATACACAATATAGAGGATATTCGTCGATATTAAAAACAAATTATTGTATAATCGGGATACCGAATTTTTCAATTTATTCAACTGTATGAATCTACAATTTTTTATTGACAAGCGGAAATAATAATTTTATATCTTTTCTGTGCATGACTAATAAAATTTCCACCCATTATAGTGATATATGGCAAATAAAAAAACATTTGAGAGGAGGTGCCCACTAAATATCCATCTATTACATTTACTAAAGTGCAAGTGGCTAATTATTAACAAAAATGGAGGTAATACAAGATGAAGCATGAAACACCTTTGCTGGACCAGTTGGAATCTGGGCCGTGGCCAAGTTTCGTGTCCGACCTCAAGCAGGAGGCTGAAACCAGGGCCAAGAACGAAAAAAATATCGAATACCAGATTCCTCAGGAAGCTGTGGAAGATCTTCTGGGTGTTCTTGAACTTTCCTACAAACATGGCCGAACCCACTGGAAACATGGCGGGATCGTGGGTGTATTCGGATATGGCGGCGGCGTTATCGGCAGGTACTGCGATCAACCGGAAAAATTTCCAGGTGTGGCACATTTTCATACCCTGCGCGTCAATCAACCCGCCGGCAAATTTTATACCACTGAGTATCTGAAAAAGCTCTGTGACCTGTGGGATTTTCGCGGCAGCGGACTAACCAACATGCACGGGTCCACCGGAGATATTATTTTTCTCGGCACCACCACGCGCCAGTTGGAAGAAATTTTTTATGAAATGACCCATAAGCTGGACCAGGATCTGGGCGGATCGGGCTCCAACCTCAGAACCCCTGCCGACTGTATAGGCCAGGCCCGCTGTGAATATGCCTGTTACGATACCCAGGACCTCTGCTATGACCTGACCCAGGAATATCAGGACGAACTTCATCGCCCGGCCTTTCCGTACAAGTTCAAATTCAAATTCGACGGATGTCCCAACTGCTGCGTTGCATCCATTGCCCGTTCCGACCTTTCCTTTATCGGTACCTGGCGTGATGAGATCCGCATTGACCAGGAAGCGGTACAAGGATATGTCGGCGGCGAACTGCCCCCCAATGCCGGTGCTCATTCCGGCCGTGACTGGGGTCCGTTTGATATTGAAAAAGAAGTCATTGACCTTTGTCCCACCAAATGTATGAAAATGGAAGACGGCAAGCTGCTGATCAACAATCGTGAATGCACCCGCTGCATGCACTGCATCAATGTTATGCCGCGTGCCCTGCGCATTGGAAACGATCGGGGCGTATCGATTCTGGCCGGCGCAAAAGCCCCGATCCTTGATGGCGCCCAGATGGCATCTTTGATTGTCCCTTTTATGAAAGTAGAAGCACCATATACTGAAATCAAGGAAACCGTTATCGAACCGATATGGGACTGGTGGATGGAAGAGGGCAAGAACCGCGAGCGGCTGGGTGAACTCATGAAACGTCAGGGGTTCCAGAAACTGCTCGAGGTCACCGGATTCAAACCGGTGCCGCAGATGATTCAGGAGCCGCGAACCAACCCCTACATTTTCTGGAAGGAAGATGAGGTTGAGGGTGGATGGAAGCGCGATATCAATGAATATAGAAAACACCATCTAAGATAATAAGGGGGCAAGATCATGGCATTTATATCCTCAGGTTATAACCCTGACAAACCGATGGCGGACAGAATTACCGACATCGGTCCGAAAAAATTCGATCTTTTTTATCCGAAAGTTATTGCAAAAAACAAGGGCAAATGGCTGTATCATGAAATCCTGGAGCCCGGCATACTGGTACATGTTTCCGAAACCGGTGACGAGGTATATACAGTCAGAGCCGGTGGCGCCCGGCTCATGAGTACCACGCATATTCGTGAAATCTGCGAAATCGCTGATAAACACTGCGATGGGCATGTTCGCTTTACCACTCGTAATAACATCGAGTTTATGGTAGACAGCAAAGAAAAAGTCGCCCCTTTGAAAAAGGACCTGGAAAGCCGCAAGTTTGATGCGGGCAGCCATAAATTCCCCATCGGCGGCACCGGTGCCGGTATTACCAATATCATTCATACCCAGGGCTGGGTTCACTGCCATACCCCGGCGACAGATGCCTCGGGTACGGTCAAGGCCACCATGGATGTACTGTTCGATGATTTCAAAACCATGCGTATGCCGGCCCATCTGCGGGTCTCCATGGCCTGCTGCCTGAACATGTGCGGCGCGGTCCACTGTTCTGATATCGCTATTTTGGGCTATCACCGAAAACCGCCGATGATTGATCATGAATACCTGGACAAGATGTGCGAAATCCCCCTGGCCATCGCAGCCTGCCCCACCGCTGCCATCAAACCGGCCAAGGTGAAATTAGCTGACGGCACCACCGTAAAAAGTGTCTCGATTAACGAAAGCCGGTGCATGTTCTGTGGTAACTGTTACACCATGTGCCCCTCCATGCCGCTGGCCGATGCAGAGGGTGACGGTATCGTTCTCATGGTTGGCGGTAAGGTCTCCAACCGGATCAGCGCACCTAAGTTCTCCAAGGTTGTTGTGGCGTTCATTCCCAACGAAACACCGCGCTGGCCCACCATGACCAAGACAATTAAAAGAATCGTTGAGGCCTATGCGGCAGACGCCAACAAGTATGAACGTCTGGGTGAATGGGCAGAGAGAATCGGATGGGAAAGATTCTTCGAAAAATGCGAAATTGAATTCACGCATCATCTCATTGATGATTTCCGTGATCCCGCCTACTACACCTGGCGGCAGACATCAAATTTTAAATTTTAAAAAAGTAATTGATTTCGGGGCACACCCGGTGTGTGCCCCGAAATATATGAAGAGAGGTTTAATATGGAATACGAAGAGGCAAAAGAACTCATTGTTCAATCGTTGACTAAAAAATTGAAAATCAAATCTAAATTTTATTTTAACGATCTTGCCAAAATTCTCGGAGAAAAACCGAGAATTGCCAAAAAAACGGTCAACAAACTTATAATAGACGGCGTGCTGGAATACTGGTCCAGTGGAAGCACCTCCATGTACGGGCTGCCCGGAACCGGGAAACAGGCTTCCGCCGAACACGAAGACAAATGATTCCTTTGTAAGCAAATATTTTCAGATCCGTTGTAGGGGCCTAACATGAGTGCTAAGGGAATCGTCATAGCGGCCCTGCGCGGCGGGTCTGGCAAAACCATTTTGTCTATCGGTATTATTGCAGCATTAAAAAAGCGTGATCATTTAGTTGCTCCCTTTAAAAAAGGCCCGGATTATATTGATGCGGGCTGGCTTGCGCTGGCAGCAGGCCGTCCCTGCTATAATCTGGATTCCTACCTGATTGATACCAAGATCCTTCTATCCTCTTTTTACACACACACCGGCTCATCTGAAATCGCCGTTATCGAAGGCAATCGGGGGCTGTATGACTGCATTGACACCCGGGGCCGGACCAGCACGGCCGAACTTGCCAAACGCCTTGGAACGCCCCTGATATTATGTCTTGACTGCACCAAAACCACCCGAACACTGGCCGCGCTTGTATCAGGCTGTATGGCTTTTGACCGTAACGTCCCCTTGAAAGGGGTTATTTTAAACCGCGTTGCCGGGACCCGGCATGAGACCATTATACGCGCCAGCATCGAGCAATATTGCGGCATACCGGTTCTCGGTGCATTGCCTAAAATGGGCCGGCAAAATTTTCCAGAACGACATATGGGGCTGGTTCCGACGCCGGAACATGCTTGGGCAGTCGATTCCATTGAAGCTGCAGCCCGGACAGCCCAAAAATACCTGGATCTGGATACCATTTTCAATATGGCTGAGTCTGCGCCCTGGCCTGAACCCAGTAATACAAACAAGCCATCGAAGCAGTCCGACTCAAAACCGCACGCCATCTGCGATGATTCAGCGCCTGTCATCGGTGTGGCCCAGGATTCCGCTTTTCAATTTTATTATCCTGAAAATATCGAAGCGCTGACTGCCGCGGGTGCAAACGTTGTTTTTATCAGTCCCCTTGCAGACAGCCGATTACCGGTTGTGGATGCCCTGTATATCGGGGGCGGTTTTCCTGAAACGCATGCCGAAAAATTGTCCGGCAATGTCACCTTTCGGAAGCAGTTAAAAGCGCAAACCGATAAGGGATTGCCTATATATGCCGAATGCGGCGGGTTGATGTATTTGGGTTTAGAACTCGTTTTAGAGAAAAACGCATACCCCATGGCCGGCGTTTTACCCGCAGTATTCGGTTTTTCCAAAAAACCGCAGGGACACGGATATACCGTTATTGCCGTTGATGGCGAGAATCCCTATTTTGATATCGGCACCGAATTTAAAGGCCATGAATTTCATTATTCGCGGGTACTCGAATGGCACGGAGAGGATAAAAATCTTGTTTTTTCCATGCAGCGAGGCAATGGATTCATCAATGGACGGGATGGCGTGTGTTATAAAAACGTGCTGGGCACCTATACCCACCTGCATGCATTGGGAACCCCCTCATGGGCCGGGGCCCTGGTGGATAATGCCCGAAAGTACAAGGCCGAAATGATGCTCAATAAACAACCGACGGCCGCTACGAATTGATAGATCAAAAAAGGCGACCGTCTAAGAACAGAAACGGTCGCCTTTTTTGATTGGCCTGTATTTATTTCTTTTTGAGATGACACTTGGTGCAGGTTGTGGGGGCCTTTTTGGTTTTCGTCTTTTTGTTGAACTTTTTATGACAGTCTTTGCAGTTATAGTGCAGGGCCTCGGCATGATACTGCAACCGCTCTTTTTTCTTTAGCTTGGGCGCATCCTTGCCCTTGGGTCTTTCACCCGGTATTTTATGGCATTCGATGCATCCCTGGACCGCGTCGCAGGCCTTCAGTTCCAGGGGTTTACCGTCTGCATCATGGTGGCACTCACCACATCCGGCTTTAAAAAGATCCGGGTTGGCCGTGGCATACGCTTCCGAATGCTGTTTGTGGGTAAACGTGATAATAGATTTTTTGTGCTTTTCATAGGCCTTGTTGTCCATCTTAATGATGTCAGGCACCGAGGTGCCGGCATAAATACCAACTGAAATAAAAAGTACGGCAATTCCGGCAAATACCGCTGTTGCAAAGGTCCATTTCCGCATAGTTTATTTTACCTCCCCATTTGTATTAAAAATTTAGCACTATAAAATTATTTAGCAAATAGATTTTCACATGTCAATCTAAACTAACTATCCCTTGATGATTCTGGGCAGGATCATCTGATGCTGGGGGCAGATGGATTTGGGGTTCTGGTAGGCAGCTCCGGCAAAAGCGACAAGATATTTGCGCAAATCCGCCACGTTGACGATTTCATCCACCAGACCGGTTCTGGCACAAAACAACGGTCTGGAGTTGTCATGATATTCACCGGCCAACTGGTTCATTTTCTCTATGACAGGATCCAGAGACCGGCCCGCATCCTTTTCTTTGACCAGGCGGCGGGCATAGGTAGCCACAGCCGCTGTTTCCCCGTGCATAACATAAATTTCCGTGGCAACCGTCCCAAGGGTAAAGGCATTGTGGCGGTTGGCCGTTGGGCCGCCCAGAACATAATGGGCTGCGGCGGTTCCCTTGCGCAGGACAATCAACATCATGGGGATATCGGTCTGTTGAATCGAATAGATCTGAGACTGGCCCAGTCCGAGAAGTTCGGCTTTTTCCGCCAGATCGCCCACATCGATACCGCTGGTGTCCTGAAGCCACACAATGGGTATCCGGTCACGGCCGCACAGGGTGATGAATTCATTCATCTTGATCAGGCCCTGGCGATAGAGCTTGCCCCCCATGGCCGGGTAATCGGCATATTCGGGATAACCTTTGCCGAGATAGCCCTGCCGGTTGCCGATGCAGGCCATGAGAAAACCGTTGATTTTGCAAAGCCCGGTGTAGACTTCAGGGCCGTAGTCCGGACGAAACTCCATGTGCTCGCTGCCGTCGGCAAACCGGGCCAGAATCTGATCAAAATCGTAGACCTGCTTGGGTTCCAGGGGCAGCAGGCGGTAGAGATCTTCTGCAGGGAATTTGGGTTCGGCAGGTTTGGCAACTTGATAAAACTCAGGGTCATAGGCCGGTATTTTTGTCATATAGTCTTTGAGACCGTCCAACACCCCTTTTTCTTCTTCATAAACAAACCGGAAAAAACCGGTTTCGTCATAATGGGTCTTGACCGATCCCGGGGGTTTTGCCTTGAATTTTTTGGCCTTTTCAATCAGGCCTTCGGCCATCTCCAGATCAAAAGACCCCTTGGGCGCCATGCCGCTGACAATGCCGGCCCCGCCCACGGCGATATTACAGTTCTTGTGGGCAAATAAAACCGTGGGGCTAATGCTCTGATAGCCACCACCGGCCGGGTTGGTGCCGTAAATGCCGGCCAGTATCGGGATGCCGAGCTGCTCGAGTTCGGCATGCCGGAAAAAAGGCGTGCCCGCACCCCGGCGGTTGGCGTAAAATTTTTCCTGTTCGGGCAGTTTCGCACCGCTGCAGTTCACCAGCCATACCAGCGGAATATTCAATCGTTTGGCAAGATCTGTCACACGCAGGATGTTCTCCGACTGGCCTGGAAGCCAGGCCCCGGCCATCACTTTGTTGTCAAAACCGATAATCACTGCCCATCGCCCGGATATCCGGCCCAGGCCATCTATAACATTGGTAGTGCCTTCTGTGTTGTTTGTCGGGTTATAAAGCATATGCAGCGGGCACCAGGTGCCGGGATCCACCAGATATTCAAGCCGCTGCCATACGGTCATCTGTCCCCGGGCATTGATTTTTTCGGTGGGAAACCCGGCATTTTTGACTTTTTCGACCTCGGTGTTAATCTCTTCTTCAGCCTGCTTAAGCTGCTTAAGATTTTCTTCAGTTCTTTTGATCTGGCCCTTTTTCAACGATTTTCCGATATCGGGCATTTTTTCAAAATAGGGTCTCATGGTATTGCTCCTTGTGCCAAGGTTCAGTTTTCGATAACAGCCAGTACATCGTCCTCTTCCACCTCATCACCCACACTGACGTTAATCTCTTTTACGGTGCCGTCGCAGGGGATGTAAATCGGTGTTTCCATTTTCATAGCCTCGATGACCAATGCATCGTCATCTTCTTCCACGGCCTCTCCTGGTTTGATTTGAATCTGAATTATTTTGCCCGCCAGGGGAGCTAAAATTTCTTCTGTCATAATTTTTCCTCCGTTTAATGTAAGATTTCGATAAATGTTTAAATCGTTGTTATTGTTGATTTATGATTATTGCTTTCCTTCCTCCGGCCGTCCATGTCTCCTCTTTCCGTTATCCTATTTTTTTGTTTCTTAGCGTGAGTCATAGTTTTTTCTGCGTTCATCGAATTAAGCAATTTATATTCATGGAAACCCGCATAAATCCGTGTCCCCCCAAAGCCCGTCCTTGCCTGCTCCGGGATTGTCGATTGAAAAACTCAAGGACAACGCTGCAACCCACACCTGTCATCGCAGCAGGGTGAGAAAAATGCCGGCTGCGATGACCGTGCCAATAACGCCGGCCACATTGGGACCCATGGCATACATCAGAAGATAATTTTTCTTATCGGCCTTAGCCCCTTCCTTGTGAACCACCCGGGCCGCCATGGGCACGGCCGAGACGCCGGCTGCCCCCAAAAGGGGATTGATCTTGTTTTTGGAAAACAGGTTCATGAGCTTGGCTAGCAGTATTCCGGTGGCGGTGCTGATCATAAAGGCGAATAGCCCCAGAAAAAAAATAAAAATAACCTGCGGTTTAAGAAAATTTTCCGCATTCATGGTGGCCCCCACCGGCAGTCCTAAAAATATGGTAACGATATTCAACAGTTCATTTCCGGCAGCATGGGTCAATCTTTCCACGACCCTGGCTTCCCGGAAAAGATTGCCGATCATAAACATGGAGATGAGCGGCGCTGAGGCCGGAATCAGCAGAATGATAACGATGGTGGCTACGATGGGGAAGAGCCGTTTTTCCAGGGTCGTCACCTTGCGTGATTTTTTCATCTTGATAACCCGTTCCTGCTTTGAGGTCAAAAGCCTCATGATGGGGGGCTGAATAATCGGCACCAGGGCCATGTAAGAGTAGGCCGCCACCGCACAGGTGCCAAGCATGTGGGGGGCCAGTTTGGCGGCCAGAAAAATGGTGGTGGGACCGTCGGCACCGCCGATGATACCGATGGTGGCCGCCTCGTTGAGGTTAAATCCCATGGCATGGGCTGCAAAAAAAGCCAGATAAACGCCGGCCTGGGCGCCGGCTCCCAGAAAGATAAGTCTGGGGTTTGCCAGCAGGGGTCCAAAATCGGTCAACGCGCCAAGCCCTAAAAAAATCAGCGGCGGGATGATTTCCCATTGGATGCCGTAGTGATAAAATCGCCACAGCAGGCCTTCATCAGGTTCCATGAGTCCGGCCAGGGGGAGATTGGCCAGCAGGATGCCAAAACCGATGGGCAGCAACAGCAACGGTTCGTAATCTTTGGCAATGGCCAGATAAATGAGCACAAAAGCGATCACCCACATAATGATAATGCCGGGCGTCAAATAGATAAAGCCAGATGTTTCAAACAGCGACAACAGGGCTTCCACTATTTTTTCTCCTTCTTAGTTTTTGTTCGAGGCTGTCCAGCAGTTATTTTATCTGAAAGTGCGGCGGTTAACCGGATGGAGAGATAGAGTAGCGCCATTCCTATAAAGACGCCGCCGATACCGGCGAAAAAGACAGTATAGGCTTGATTCACTTGTTTTGACTCCTGTTTCTATTGAATTTTAAGACCAGAATAAGCGCCACTGTTCTAATATGTAAAACAGCGTTTTAAAAAAACTAATATTCGAAAATAATCTGCCTGTCAAGAAAAATTAAAACCGGATGCGGGTAACGTCCACAGATTCTTATACGGCCTGACGTGCGGGCTCAGAATGCATGCGGGTATGTCTGTCGGTGCTATAATGCCCCGGTCTTGATGAGGTGTCCTATCCGGCTCCGGTCTGTGCGTTCTATTTTGGGCAGGCTTTTTAAAAAAAATAATAAATAAATTTATTCCTTTTCAAAGAAGAACACAAGGCTCTTTTGGCCCCGGACCAGGGCGGAACAATTCAAATCAATCTTATTGTAGAAATTCGGGAGATGCCAATGGAAAAGCACTTACCCTGCGTGATATATTGTGGAATAACGGTTTCAGGATAACAGGGATAGGGAAAAGCGATACCCATTCAAAATTTTCACCTTCAAAGGTTGGTCAGCCTGTGACAAAAATTTATGCAAAACCGGATCAGAGGACATATAAACCCCTTGCACAGAGGGGGAGAAAAGAGAAGAATCGATCCTATATATCCTGCTTTTCATCCATTACAGATCTTTGTATAGTCGAAAGTCACGGCAAAGTGCCGACACGGTTTTCTCACCGTTTCGATAACGGTGTCATTCCCGGGGTTTTTTAAAACTTTCGCAATCAATGCAGCGATGATTTCGGCCTGGGCCGTCTTCATCCCCCTTGAGGTAAGGGCCGGAGTGCCCAGACGGATACCGCTGGTCACAAAGGGGCTTTTCGTTTCAAAGGGGATCGAGTTCTTGTTAACGGTGATGCCGGCCCTTTCCAAAAGATCTTCCGCATCTTTTCCGGTAATATCAAGCAGGGTCAGGTCAACCAGCATCATGTGGTTGTCCGTGCCGCCCGATACAAAATCGATGCCATGGGCCATCAGAGTCTCGGCCATAGCTGCGGCATTGTTTACAATATCCTGCTGATAACCGGCAAACGAATCTGAAAGCGCCTCTTTAAACGCTA
>CAZFXX010000078.1:0-11117 GCA_964522985.1 uncultured Desulfobacteraceae bacterium | reverse complement strand
CCGGTTCCCGCCGGGGTGACTGGGAAGTTGTCGGCATAACCGATACAAAGATTCGCCTCCGCTGCCCGATAAGCTCAAAAGAATTTGAATGGCACCGGTTCTGTTATGTCGCCGAGGAACGCCGTCAGGTATCCTGGCCCCAAAAGGACTGATACCCAGCATGGTAAGGCCGGCAGTGGCAGGGCCTTTGCCTGCAAAAAAACATTTCCTCTTTCAACCCCTTTGGCACGGAAATTGAATTTTAACAGGCATACTGCCGCAATCTTCTATACTTTTTTGTATCTGCTTCAAAGGAGGACCCATGGACCAACTGGATCAAAAAGTTCTTATTGCCTTTGACGATTCGGAAAATGCAACACGGGCGGTGAGTTTTGTGGCCCGTCTTTTTTCCACCCAAACCCACGTAACGCTTTTCAATGTGGCTCAGGACACCGCCGTTCTGTGTGAAATGAACAGCCCTGAACTGACGCCTTATTTCATCGCCCAGCAAAGTCATTTCTGCGTCCTGGAGGATAAAAAAAAGAAAATTGTCGACCAGGCCATGGACAATGCAGTTAAAATTCTCCTGGATGCCGGGTTTGACAGGCAACGCATCGCCCTGAAGATAGAAATGAAAAAAAAAGGCGTGGCCAGGGATATTGTAAATGAAGCCCGATCCGGCCATGATATCATTATCCTGGGCCGAAGAGGGGTTTCCGGCATCAGGGATTTCCTTTTGGGCAGTGTCTCCCAAAAAGTCTTTCAACTGGCCAAAGACCTGTCTGTTCTGGTTGTTAATTAACGCGCATTTTCTCCCAACAGTTATTTCAACGCCCGCTCCGTTCCGATCCATCGGTTTCGGGGCATACTTAAAACATCGGTACCGAGCCATGAAACTATCGCAAGCCTTGAATTTTGAATTTATTGACGCTCAATATAAACAATGGAAAACCGATCCAAATACCCTGCCCGGAGACTGGCAGCTTTTTTTCAAAGGATTTGATCTGGGCATTGCCGAAACAACTGCTGCCCCTACCGATGATCCACAACAGGCCCTTAAACAGGCCCGCGTGGCAGAGCTGATTTTCCGGTTCCGCGAACTCGGTCACCTTCTAGCCTGTATGGATCCGCTCAGTGCCTGCCCGGTCGACCACCCATTCCTGGCCCTTGATGCCTTTTCACTTTCAAATGAGGATTTACCTGTAGAATTCTTTACGCCCCAGCTTCCCGGACATGAAAAAGCCTCCCTGGCCCGAATCATTCAAATCCTTAAGGAAACCTACTGCCGGAATATCGGTGTCGAGTATATGCATCTTCAGGATCCGGAGGAACGCCGCTGGCTTCGGGAGCACATGGAGCCGATTAAAAACAAACCCGCCCTGTTCCCCCAATCAAAGCTTAAGATTTTAAATCTGCTCACCGCGTCGGCGCTTTTTGAATCTTACGTAAACCGTAAATATGCCGGTGTTACCCGATTTTCCCTTGAAGGCGGTGATGTGATCATACCACTGCTCGATACCGTTGTGCAAAAATCAGCCAAAAATGGTGTCAAGGAGATTATCCTGGGCATGGCCCACCGGGGACGTCTGAATGTTCAGGCCAATATTCTCAAACGTCCGTATGATCAGATTTTTGCCGAATTTGAAAGCTGCTATGATCCTGAGAACCTGATGGGCTCCGGGGACGTCAAATATCACAACGGCTACATGACAACGGTCAAAACCGATGCCGGAGATAATATCCGAATTTATCTGGCCAACAATCCCAGCCATCTCGAAGCTGTAAACCCGGTAGTGGAAGGCATAGCAAGGGCCAGGCAGGACCTTTGGGACGAAAAGGGCCAGAACTGGGTCCTGCCCCTTTTGATTCACGGCGACGCTTCCTTTGCCGGCCAGGGGGTTGTGGCGGAAACCCTGAACATGTCCCGACTGCCCGGGTATGCCACCGGCGGTACCATCCATATTATTATCAACAACCAGATCGGTTATACTACCCTGCCGGCGGATGCACGGTCCACCCGCTATTCCACCGATGTGGCCAAAATGCTCATGGCGCCTGTTTTTCACGTCCACGGCGAAGACCCCGAAGCCGTTGTGCACATCGCCGAACTGGCATCCGATTACCGGGCGGTCTTTCACAAGGATGTGGTGCTGGACGTGGTCTGTTACCGTCGGTACGGCCACAATGAGGGAGATGAGCCCTATTTTACACAGCCGTTGATGTATGACCGGATTCGCAACCGTCCCTCGGTGCATCAGGTTTATGCAGAAAAACTCTTTAAAGAAAAAATTACCGACCGACAAGGGTTTGCCTTGGTTGAAAAAGAAATTATCAACCGGCTGGACAACGCTTTTACCGCCATCAACGGCAGTGCCTGTCCTTTTCCGGAAACAACATTTTATGATGCCTGGGACAATTATGAGGATCATTATTCTCATAAAACGGTCAAAACCCGGGCGGGTAAAAAAAGTCTGATCAACCTGATTCGAAAAGTGACACGGATACCTGAAGCGTTCAGCGTTCATCCCCGGCTGGCCAGGCTGATGCAAAAACGGCGGGAAATGGTCACAAAAGGCAGCAATATTGACTGGGCTACCGGCGAATTGCTGGCATTCGGGTCTCTGCTCAGTCAGAATCTACCCATACGGCTGAGCGGTCAGGACGTGGGGCGGGGCACCTTCAGTCAACGTCACAGTGTTCTGGTAGACACGCGTACCGGCAAACATCATGTACCGTTGAACGCTATTTCTCCGGATCAGGCGTTTTTTTCAGTCTACAACAGCCCGCTTTCCGAATTCGGCGTTCTGGGGTTTGAATACGGTTACGCGTCGGTCCGGCCCGCCGGCCTGACCCTCTGGGAAGCGCAGTTCGGTGATTTTGCCAACAATGCCCAGGCCATCATCGATCTTTTTATCGTCAGCGGTCAGTCCAAATGGCACCGCCTCAACGGACTGGTACTGCTTCTTCCCCACGGCTGGGAGGGCCTTGGCCCTGAACATTCCAGTGCCCGCCTGGAACGATTTCTGCAACTTTGTGCCGGTGACAACATTCTGGTTTGCAACCCCACCACACCGGCCCAGTATTTTCACCTGCTCCGACGCCAGGCAATGGCCAAATATCGGAAGCCCCTGATCGTGATGACGCCCAAAAGCCTGCTGCGTCATCCCAGGGCCGTATCCACACTGATGGCGTTTACAACCGGATCCTTTAACGAAATACTGGCTGATGCGGATGAGCCGTCCACCGTTCAACGGGTGCTTTTCTGCAGCGGCAAGCTGTTCTACCAACTGCTTCAACAAAAAATAGAGCTGAAGGTGAAAAAGATTGCCCTGATTCGGATAGAGCAGCTCTATCCCTTTCCAGAACAACAGTTAAAAAAAATCGTTTCCAGCTATGCCCATGCCCGGGAATGGTCCTGGGTGCAGGAGGAACCGGTCAATATGGGGGCATGGACCTTTATCCGGCCGCATATTGAGCGTGTGGTCGGGCAGGTGCTGACCTATGTGGGTCGAAAAGCATCATCCAGTCCGGCAACCGGATTTCCCATGATCTACAAAACAGAGCAAAATGAGATTGCCGATAAAGCCATCGGTCCCTTGACCGAAAAAAACGGACTGTCAGGATAGACCTGATACCACCGGAAACCTACAGACAAACGGTCCCGCCCTCGGGCGGGCCGGTACCCGGCTTTTAAACGCCCATGAGGATGGAACAACCATGATCATTGAGATTAAAATTCCCAACGTGGGAGAATCGGTACAGGAAGCCTTCCTTGCCGAATGGTTCAAGGAAGACGGTGACAGGGTGTCCAGCGATGAGCCCCTGCTGGCCATCGAAACCGACAAAGTGGCCCTGGAAGTAGCCGCAGAAGCCGGCGGTATTCTAAAAATCCTGATTCCCGCCGGTGAAACCGTTCGGATTGATGCAATTGTCGGGCACATCGCATCGGATGATGTTCAGAAGGAGACGTCCCGGGCCGAAAACCGCGTCGACCCGCAGGCAGATGCACCGGCACAGACGAAAGCAACTCCGGTCCGGCAGGTGTTGGCCCCGTCAGTGAGACGGCTGGTTGCTGAAAAAAGGCTGGATGTGGGAAAAATTTCCGGTACCGGCCCGGGGGGCAGAATCAGCAAGGGGGATGTGCTGCTTTATCTGGAAAAAGCGCCTGCCGGCATTCCGGAAAAACGTCCTGCAATAGCGGCAGTGGATGTGGTCCCGGACCAGGAAGTCCGTAAACCCATGACCCCCATACGCAAGCGAATCGCCCAGCGGTTGCTCGAAGCCAAGCAGAACACGGCCCTTTTGACCACCTTCAATGAAATCGACATGAGCTTCGTCATGGCCCTACGATCCCGCTACAAGGAACCGTTTATGGCGGCCCACGGGGTGTCTCTGGGTTTTATGAGCTTTTTTATCAGAGCCTGCGTGGCGGCCCTCAAAGAGGTCCCCGAGATGAATGCCTTTATCGACGGTGACGATATCGTCTATCATCATTATCAACATATCGGAGTAGCCGTCAGCACAAAACGGGGACTGGTCGTGCCGGTAATCCGGCATGCTGAAAAAATGGGCTTTGCCGCCCTGGAACAGGCCATTATCGATTACGTAACTAAAATTGAAGAAAACCGGCTGGAACTGGCCGATCTGGAAGGCGGCACCTTTACCATCAGCAACGGTGGGGTATACGGTTCCCTGCTCAGCACCCCCTTGTTGAATATGCCCCAAAGTGGGATTCTGGGTATGCACAAGATCGAAAAACGCCCGGTTGTGATCGATGACCAAATCGTCATCAAGCCGATGATGTACGTGGCCTTAAGCTATGATCACCGAATGGTGGATGGCAGGGAAGCCGTCACTTTTCTCAAACGGGTTAAGGAATATGTCGAAAACCCGGAACGAATTTTTCTGGAGGTCTAAATGACATTGAAAAAAAATTTTGATCTGGTCGTTATTGGTTCCGGTCCCGGCGGCTACGTGGCAGCAATGCGGGCCGCCCAGCTCGGCCTGAAAATTGCCTGTATCGAAAAAGCAGACCGTCTGGGGGGCATCTGCCTGAACGTGGGCTGTATTCCCAGCAAGGCCCTTTTGGATTCCAGCGAATACTATCACCTGGCCAGGGACCATTTTGCCGAACACGGCATTAAAACCGGCCGTGTCAGTTTTGATCTGAGTGCCATGATGGCACGTAAAGACAAGGTGGTTACTGATTTGACCGATAATATCCGTCAGCTCCTGGAAGGTCATAAGATCGAAATTATCCACGGCAGCGCACGGCTTTCCGGCACCAATCAGGTTGCTGTGGATCAGGGTAACAACACATCGTTGATGCTTACAGCCGGCAACATCCTGCTGGCCACCGGCTCCAGCCCGCTGCAAGTCCCGGGGATGGAATTTGATGGCAAACGGATCGTTGATTCCACCCAGGCCCTGCAATTTGATAAGGTCCCAAAAAGCCTTGGTATCGTGGGTGGTGGATATATCGGCCTGGAGCTGGGGTCGGTCTGGCAGCGACTGGGGGCCAGGGTCACGGTGATCGAAATGTTGCCCCGCATTGCCGCCACCCTGGACGGCCAGGTGGGTCGGTCCCTCGATCGCATCCTGCGCAGCCAGGGGTTTATGTTCCATCTTAATACCAAAGTACTGTCCGCCCGGACAACCGGGGAAAAGGTTGATGTTGTCCTTGAGACAAAGGGCCGCCAGGAATCAGTCCATTTTGACCGACTGCTGGTTGCAGTGGGCCGCCGGCCCCTGACCCGAGATCTGGGGCTGGATGAGCTGGGGGTTGAAACCGACCCGGTCACCGGTCACGTTCTGGTGGACGCCGCGTTTCAAACCAGCACCCCCGGCATTTATGCCATCGGCGATCTAACGCCCGGCCCCATGCTGGCCCACAGGGCTTCCGCCGAAGGTATTGCCTCGGCGGAATGCATCGCCGGACAAGCCGGTGAGGTAAACTACGATACCCTACCGGCCATCGTCTATACCTGGCCCGAGGTAGCCAGCGTCGGGCTGACCGAGGAACAGGCCAAGGCCCGGAAAATTCCCTACTGCATCGGCAGTTATGCCTTTTCAGGGGCTGGCCGGGCCCGCTGTATGGGCGAATCAGATGGATTTGTCAAACTGATTGCACATGCCAAGACCGATCGGATTCTGGGGGTGCACATCATCGGGCCGCGGGCCGCGGATATGATCGCCGAATGTGTACTGGCATTGGAATTTGACGCCAGCGCCGAAGACATTGCCCGAACCGTACACGGGCATCCGACCTTTGCCGAAGCCCTGCAGGAAGCGGCCATGGCGGTCCGGCAGTGCTCTATCTACGCCTCCTGAGACCGCTTTTTGCTGTATTTAAACCGCGCTACCACGGGAAAATTTATTGCGATTGAAGATTGAAGATTGAAGATGGTATGCTTTTTGCTACCATTTTGGTGTAAAAATTCAAATCATTCTACTAAATATTTTTTAACTGCGAGTTTAATTCGCAGGAATTTTGGACCGGACATAATATATTCAAGGAGAAACGCAATGGCCAAGTTTTGCTTACCCCAACAGATTTCAAAAATGGTATTAGGTTTCTTTTTTGCTTTTGCCACACTGGGTCTCGTTATTTCAGGAGTTACCGTTTTACCTGTCATCGGTTTTATTGCGGCGGTTCCGTTTGCCTTGGTCTCATTTTATTTTTTCAGGACCCATCTGAATGATCAGTGTGAGCTGGAATCAAAGAATTAACCGGGTTGTTGCCCGCTGTTTCTTACGGAAACGCTCATTTACACCGGCAACGGAGAAGACAAACTGATGAAAAAATGGAAATGCACGGTATGCGGCTATATTCATAGCGGACCGGAGCCACCTGAAACATGCCCTGTGTGTGGTGCCGATAAGAGCAAGTTCGTCGAAGTCACCGTAGAAGAAAATGCGACAGCAGAAACGCAAGCAACTGAAACCAGTGTAAAAAAAGAAAAACCCGCACGGAACACGATCTATCAAAAAATCGTGGAACTGGTGCTGAAACACCATATTCATCCTATTTCAGTGCATACGCCCAACGGACTTTTACCGGTAGCGGTTCTTTTTATGGCCCTGGCCGTTGTCTTCGGGTTTACCCCCTTCGAGTTTCCGGGGTTCCTTAACCTGGTGGCTGTCCTGTTGGCTATGCCGATGGTGATGATTACAGGCTATATCGAGTGGCAAAAGCGGTAT
Source organism: uncultured Desulfobacteraceae bacterium (assembly GCA_964522985.1). GTDB lineage: Bacteria > Desulfobacterota > Desulfobacteria > Desulfobacterales > 4572-123 > 4572-123. The sequence continues at coordinate 3,938 of CAZFXX010000078.1, read as the reverse complement.
AAAGGCGCTCGTACCACCTTATTCTTAGCCAAGATCGGGTGTGCCGTGGTGGTGCTGGTGGCACTGCTGGTCGTGGTTCTGTGGCGGGTTATCGATCCAAAGGTGGCATCTACTGTCTCTCCGGCCCGCTGGGTGTTTTTTGCTGTTCACCTGATCATGCTGGGTGCAGCGGGGATAGCCGGCTACCTGGGCGGCAAACTGGTGTTCGGCAACAGAAATTGACCATGATGTTATCGTCAAAACCGGGCGGTAAAATGCCTGGAGAAAGATAGAAGGGACTCTCAATGTCCATAACCGTGTACGACGGGCCTGTTTTGATGCCCGGAGTTACTTCATTTACCGATAAAAAGGAGGTGCCCTTATGAGCGGACAATTAAATTGGTTTAAGGGCGGGATTGCTTTGGGCCTAATTTTTTTGCTGACTGTTTTTATCATCAAACCCATCGGCGTTTCCACGCAATTTGTCATACTCGATGGCATTATCTGGAATTCGGTTTCCGGTGATCTGGTTGAAAAAAATCCAGATGCCAAATCCGGGTACGCCAGCCCTAATGCCTACCTGAACAAAAGCGGCGGAAAGTACGCAAAAAATGTGGTAAAACCATTTAATTACAGTTTTATTTTTGTACTCAGCATGATCCTGGGCGCTTTTTTGTCCGTGCTGACAAAAGGCCCAAAAGCCGATACCCTTGATCGCGTGGCCCCGGAGGTGTGGCGAACAAGATTCGGCGAAAAAAGCGCCGGACGCTACATTGCCGCTTTTATCGGCGGGATACTGGTACTCTATGGGTCCCGGCTGGCAGGGGGCTGTACCAGCGGACACATGATGAGCGGCATGATGCAAACATCGGTGAGCGGCTATCTATTTGCTGCCGGGGCCTTTGCAGCGGCCATTCCAGCGGCGTTTATCATATACGGACGAAAATAGGGGAGGACGATATGGAAATTATATCTGCGATATGTCTCGGGGCGCTTTTCGGATTTGTGCTTCATCGTGTGGGGGCGTCCAATCCACAGAATATTATCAATATGCTTCGACTGACCGATCTGCATCTGATACGGGCCATCCTTTTGGGGATTGCCCTGGCCAGCGCAATCCTTTTTATCGGACTGACCCTGGGCTTTTTTGATCCTTCCCATCTCAGCGTCAAGACAAGCTACTGGGGGGTCATCATCGGCGGCGTTATCCTGGGCGTGGGATGGGCACTGGCAGGCTATTGTCCGGGAACGGGTGTGGCGGCCCTGGGTGAGGGCCGGAAAGACGCGATCTTTTTTATTGCTGGTGGCCTGGTGGGTGCCTGGTTGTATATGGTGACCTATTCTGCATTCAAGGGCATGTTTTTACTGGATAACATTTTAGGCGGGAAAGTCACGCTGGCCCAAACACCCAAGGAATCCTATGCGGTCTTGCTGGACAAAATCCCCGGAATCATCCCTGCTTTGATTGTTGCCCTGGTGCTCGGGGTCATCGCCTGGCGTCTTCCCGGCAAAACTTCAGCGGATTGAAAATCAGGTCGGCCCTGAGTCTATTTTTTCAATGGGTCCATCGGGTTTTACAAACCGGGTGGGCCCAGGATATATCCGATATTACAACCGATACATGAATCATCATAAAACGACCGTTAAGCCGAAGGGTCTTTTATGGCCCCAGCTTATTCCCGGAATTCTCATCAAAAGATACAAACGGTTTCTGGCCGATGTAAGGCTGGAAAACGGGGAGATTGTCACGGCCCATTGCGCCAATTCAGGCACCATGAAGGGATGTTCCCAGCCGGGTCGTTCTGTTTATTTGTCCTATCATGACAATCCCAAAAGAAAACTGAAATATACATGGGAAATCATTGATATGCCCACCTCCCTGGTCGGCGTCAACACCCTGGTGCCCAATCGCCTGGTGAAAAGATCCATAGAACTGGGGCTGGTGGATGAACTTAAGGGATATGTAAATATAAAGCCGGAGGTCACCGTGGCCAAAAGTTCGCGTCTGGACCTGCTGCTTACCGGTAAAAATGGTGAAACCTGTTTTGTGGAGATCAAAAACTGCACCCTGGTTCAAGACGGTGTGGCATCGTTTCCTGATGCCGTGACCACTCGGGGGAAAAAGCATCTGGTGGAACTTCAAAAACTGGCATCCCAGGGACATCGATGTGCCATGTTTTTTCTTGTGCAGCGAATGGACGCCGCTGTTTTTAGACCCGCCGACACCATAGATCCTGCATACGGCGAAGAGCTTCGCAGGGCCGCTCAAAACGGAGTTGAGCTGCTGGCCTATGATGTGCTTATTACCCTGGAAGAAATCACATTGCGGAAAAAGGTACCCATTGTACTGGATTGAATCCGATCCGGCGTCTTTTTCTACATTGTCCCCATATATTTCAGCAACGATAAAAAAAGAATACAATGCCTGTGTTTTATCTACACCGCCATCGGTATTTAGAAAAGCACAGACCGTGTCAAAAAAACTATTCGGCAAATGACTGCCGGCCCTAGCCCTCATCACTTTCATTTTTTATCGTGCCCGTTAGGGCATATTCTCTTCTTGACGTTTTTAGATGGTTACTTTACGGTATTTTTGTAAAATTGTGTTAAGTTTTTTTCTACGAAACCCAGCGTTTGTCAATATACGAAAGATCGTGTCCAATATGTCGATAACCTAAAAAAGGGATCTGTATGTCGGCAATACAGCTGCAGCCGCTCTAAATAATCTGCAAATCGTTTTACGGCTTGTTCAAAACGGCAAGCTCAGGGTTGGGGCAAAAATCGAACACCTGATTTAAAGCCCGATATAACCCCATTGGAGGTAAAAAAATGCCGACAAAAGACAACTGTTGCCGCTGCCCCTGGGTGGACCTGAGCAAGCCGGCCTATATCGCTTACCACGACAAAGAATGGGGGGTGCCGGTACACGACGACCGGTTGCTGTTCGAGTTTCTAACCCTGGAATCGGCCCAGGCGGGGCTCAGTTGGTATACGGTACTGCGCAAACGGGAAAATTACAGAACCGCCTTTGATGATTTTGACCCGCAAAAGGTGGCCCTGTATGATAACCGCCGCATCGAAGCGCTTCTGGCCGATGCCGGTATTATCCGCAACCGCCGTAAGATCCTCGCCGCCGTCGGCAATGCCGGCAGGTTTATCGAGATCCAGGCGCAGTTCGGCAGTTTCGATGCCTATATGTGGCGGTTTGTCAACGGCCGGCCCGTTGTCAATGAACCCAAGACCATGGCGGATTATCCCGCCTTCAGTCCGGCATCCGAAGCCATGAGCAAAGACCTGCGGCAGCGCGGTTTTAAATTTGTCGGCCCCACGATCTGTTATGCCCATATGCAGGCCGTGGGTATGGTCAATGACCATGCCATCGACTGTTTTCGACGGCGGGAAATTATTGAGGGATATTCGGCACAGGGCTAAAAATCGGATTTTTGCCGTGTTGGGGGGCCGGGGTTTTAAAAGGGGTGTTTCCGAATGCGGCATGCAGCACTGGAAACAGGTCCGGGGCAGTGCCATTGGACACTGCCCCGGGGCTTATGCTGGTAATTTACATATTTTTCCGCCGGGTCACATAGTCTGACAGGGCCGCTTCCACATCACGGTCGATTTCAGGCTTTTCATAGGTTGCCAGGCGCTTACTCATTATATCCGTTGCAAGCTCATCGATTCTACGGCTTCCCTTTGCCTTCCAGGCATCGTAAGTGAACCGATTGTTCAGATTCGGGTTAAAAAAGGCCGTCCGGCAAAGTTCAAACGTTTTTGGATGAGAGAGATACTGGCCGCCGATGCCCACTTCTTTTATCACCTCAAGATCGATGGATGCATCCGTGATATCAATGGGTTCCATCAAATGCCGCACCATCCCGCAAATCTCTTCGTCAATGATGAACTTTTCAAAGCTCATGGAGATATAAGATCCCATAATACCGGCGGAATGCAGGATGAAA
>CAZFXX010000077.1:0-11118 GCA_964522985.1 uncultured Desulfobacteraceae bacterium | reverse complement strand
CACTTGGGGAGAACTCGGTTATTTTCTTTTTTTCCTTTGGGCCATTGCAATTTTAGGCCCCCTTTTGATTCAAAAATTCTGGCGCTGTTATCCCCTGGAGGCAGGCTCTGACCGCCAGCGGGTTGAAACAATCTGCCGTCGGGCCGGGGTGAAATACGCTGATATTCTCTATTGGCCCCTGTTCGGCGGCAGCATGATCACCGCTGCCGTAATGGGGCTTGTTCAAAAATTTCGTTATATTCTGATAACCCGGGGGCTTTTACAATTTCTTACACCAACAGAAATCGATTCCGTCATCGCCCATGAAATCGGCCACATCAAACACCGCCACCTCCTGTTGTACCTGGTTTTTTTTACAGGCTATCTCATGCTTTCCTATGCCGGGTTCGATCTGCTCCTGCCGGTAGTTATCTATATCACCCCTTTATACCGGATAATCGACTACAGCGGGATAAATCCTGCCGATTTCATGTCCATCCTTTACAGCCTTATCCTTATTTTTACCTTTATAATCTACTTTCGTTTTATTTTCGGGTATTTTATGCGCAATTTCGAACGCCAGGCGGATATTTATGTTTTTTCTCTGTTTGAAAGTGCAAACCCCCTTATTTCCGCCTTTGAAAAAATTGCACTTTTCAGTGCTCAATCACCCGACAAACCCAATTGGCATCACTTCAGCATCAGCCAGCGCATCGGGTATCTGAAAAAATGCGAGACAGACAGATCCTGGATCTTTCGGCACAACCGTAAGGTCAGAAAAAGCATCGCCCTCTACCTTGCCGCACTGATTCTTTCCGGCATCCTAGGTTACAGTATCAACTTCGGTGAAACCGGTCAAAACCTGAACCGCCATATCGTAAAAACGACCATTCTGAAAGAGATCGCCAGAACACCGGACAATTTTGAGCTTTACGGCATGCTGGGTGATTTTTACCACGACCGTAAAAATTACCCTGAGGCTGTTGCAGCCTATAAAAATGCCCTGGCACTGCAATCCGATTCAGCCAACATACTGAATAACCTTGCCTGGCTCCTGGTCACCTGTGAAGATAAGGGTCTGCGGAATCCAGCCAAGGCCCTTAATTATGCCCGTCGGGCAGCCGCAATAGAAACAGCGCCTCATATCCTGGACACCCTGGCGGAAAGCTATTATGTAAATGGGAATATCGGACAGGCGATTAAAACCGAACAAAAGGCCCTGCAACTGATGCCGGTCAACAGAGCCTATTATGAAAAGCAGTTGAAAAGGTTTCAGGCCACAGATTCGAAGGTAGAAGGCTGAAGGTGGAAGGCGGAAGGCGCAAGGTTTCAAGTCTCTAATTTCTAATTTTCAACAATTACTTGATCGTCACTTTTCTGACCTGGAGCAGATCGCACTGTCCGGCAAATATTTTTTCGATGCCGTCCTGTTTCAGGGTTGTCATTCCGTCCTTAATGGCCTGTGCCCTGACTTCATCAATCCGTGCCCGATTCTGAATCATCACCTTCATCTCATCGGTCCCGACGAGCAGTTCATGCAGGCCCATACGTCCGCGATAACCTGTATTGTTGCATTGTGCGCAGCCTTCAGGGGCATACAGGGTCAACTCCTGGGTATAGGGAATATCAAAATTTCGTTTAAAGTCTTCTTCGCCATACTCCCGCACCAATTCGTCATATTCTTCTCTGGAAGGATGGTATGCTTTTTTACAGTCCTTGCATAAGGTAAGAACCAGTCGCTGGGCCATGATGCACAATATGGCATCTGCAAAGTTAAATGGGTCCATCCCCATATCCAACAGACGGGTGATACTTTCCGAGGCACTGTTGGTATGCAGGGTCGACAACACCAGGTGGCCGGTCAACGACGCCTCGATGCCGATATGAGTGGTTTCCTTGTCCCGCATTTCACCCACCATGATAACATCCGGATCCGCCCTTAAAAAGGATCGCATGGCCGCTGCAAAATCATAGCCGATCTTGGGTTTTACCTGGACCTGCCGCAGGCCCGCCTGGGTAATTTCCACCGGGTCTTCAGCGGTCCAGATCTTGGTTTCGGTTTTATTGATATAGCCCAGGGCTGAATGCAGGGTCGTTGTTTTTCCGGAACCGGTGGGGCCGCAAACCAGAATTAAACCATACGGTTTTACAATGGCCTCCAAAAAGTTTCCATAATTTCTTTTGGAAAATCCGATTTTATCCAGTTTAATCGGCTCGCCGGATGCCAGCAGGCGCATCACGACATCTTCCAACCCCCCTTGAGTCGGGACAGTGGCCACCCGAAGTTCGATATTCTTGCCCCCGTACTTATTGAATTTTATTTTTCCATCCTGGGGTTTGCGCCTTTCCGCAATATCAAGATCAGACATAATTTTAATCCGGGACACCACCGCATTCTTGTAATTATAGGGAATCGTTTGATAGGTATAACATAACCCGTCTACCCGAAGGCGCACCTGGGTGCTGCGTTTACCCGGGTAGGGTTCGATATGGATATCGGATGCACCCCGGGCATGGGCATCTAAAATAATTTTGTTGACCAGTTGAACCACGGCGCTGTCCTGCTCATCTAAAGATGACTCTCTCTCCTCTACTTCGTCCGCCTCTTCCTGCAGCTTAAAAAGGATCTCGTCAATTTCGGCCAGTTCTTTTTCATCCTGGGTAAAAAGCGAAATAAAATCCAGAATATCTTTTTTGAGCGCTACGCAGAATATAATTCTGCGGCTGGGGAAAAGGGTCTTGATTTCATCAATTTTCTGCAGGTCATGAGGGTTGTCAAGAACAATGGTAATCTTTTTTTCTTCTTCCCTGAGAGGAACCCAAAAATTCTTGCGCATAAAAGGTACTTTAAGGCCCTGTAAAAGAGCGCCCGGGATCGGGGTCTTTATATTATATTCAACAAAGGCAACTTTATAAAATCTGCTCAGGGATTTACCGATATCTTTCTTGGATATCTTAAATTCCTGCATCAGTATATTTTCAATCGATATTTTTTGCTCCCGTGCTTTGGTTATGGCCCGGTTAAGTTCTTTCTGGGTCAAGATATGGTTTTCCAGAAGATAATCAAATTTTGTAGCCCTGGTTCTGGACATCCTTTTCTGGTTATAAAGTGCTATTCCAAGAATCTTGGCCAGTTCCATGACCGCTTGTTCATCGGTCCCGGTAAAAGAGGCGCCGTCTTTGCTGTTGATCAACTGGATGGCCCCTAATAAAAATTTTTGATAAATAATCGGAAATGCGAGTATCTGCCGGGTCACGAATCCTGTCTTGCGGTCCCAACTGCTGTCAAATTTCAATTCAGGATCGATACCAGCCAGTTCTATTTCACTATATACATCCTTGACATTGATAAGTTTCTGCTTAAAGGCGCAATTGCCCGCAATGCTGCTGGTGGATACCGGAATTCGAATTTCAGAAATCTCGTTGCCTGATTTAAATCGGGAAACCAACTCCCTTTTGATACCGTCTACAACATAAACAGTCATTCTTTCCGCTCTGAAAAGCGAAATTATCTGGTCTTTCAGGTCGATCAGTATTTCATCTAAATTTATAGCAGAATAAATCTTATTGCAGATTTCCTGCAGCCGGGTCCTGTAATTTATCTCGGATTGCAGGTTATGAATTTTGGAGGAACCGCCATTTCCTAAGTTGCTTTTTTTCAACACATTCATACCGGGCATGTTAATCCTTTACTTGTCATCGGAAGCTTTTAAAAATACAAATATTTTTTTACTGCCGCCGCCAAGAAGCATTACGCCTATCAGATAAAAGCAAAAACGAATAAAAATGATGACCGATGAAAAATGCGGGATCTGTTCTATGCGCGGCATCACCTGCGGAATACGAAAAAAAACACCTATTCCCGCCAGGGCAAGTGCAATACCCCATATTAATTGTGCTGTATCTCTATTTGCAGGCATAAGTCTATTTAGTTTTCAAAAATCTTCAGTTGCATGTTGCAACCCGTTTGATCCGGTCGGGTTCAACCGTCAAGAATTGCAACCATATAACTCCTTTTGCACAGACATGTCAAATAATGGTCAAATTTTTCGGTAAAACTTGAAATCCGGAAACAGGAAATGGGAAATAGGCCGTATCAGCCAAAACCCAGTACCCACAAACCTAAAAATCGACACCAGTTATGGCGTTCACAAGCCTTACATACTATACAAACGGCTTCCTTCAATTACAACAACACCGTTTTCTTCAAGTATTTTTACTGCCGCATCTATATGATCAAACCTGAAAATCATCACCGCATTGTTGCCGCTCTGCTGCACAAAGGCATACATATACTCCACATTAATCCCGGCTTTATGCAAAATAGCCAGGATATTCTCCAGACCACCGGGCTGGTCCGGCACTTCTACTGCGACAACCTCTGTTTTACCTACTGTAAAGCCTTGATTTTTAAGCGTTTTTTCTGCTTTGTCATTATCGTTGACGATCAGACGCAATACACCGAAATCAGAGGTATCAGCCAGAGCCAATGCCCTGATATTAATCCCGGCCTCGGCAATAATGCTTGTCACCTCCGCCAGCCTGCCGGACTTGTTTTCCAAAAAAATTGAAATCTGTTCAACGCGCATATCTAACCTCCTTCATGTTGGGTTTTGTTCTTTCACCTTCGGTTCGGTTTCTGAGGCTGAAAGGCTGGAAGACTTCCATCTACCTGATGACCACCTTCCATCTTCAGTCTTCTACCTTCACCCTTATTTCCGTTCAAATAAATGTTTTTCCTTCAACCGTATGATTACGGGTACGCCAAGGTTCTCACGTAGTATACTGCCCACCCTTTTGACCACTGACTCCAGCGCCTTGATCTCATCGGAAAACAGAGTATCATCCACGGCAATCCGGACTTCAAGCAACTGTTTCAAACCCTGTTGCTTTTTTGATATACGATAATCGTTCGGCACAAATCCAAGGGCTTTTTTAACCTGAAACAGAATTTGCTGCTGATGTACCTTTACGCCACGGATATTCAGCATATCGTCGGTTCGTCTGCCCAGCCATTCAATCCGGCTTAAAGACCGCCCACAGGGGCATATTCCCCTGATAAACCGGGCCCGGTCACCGGTCCTAAAACGAATCAGCGGAAATGCACGAGTGGTCAGCGTCGTCAATACGAGTTCACCGGCCTGGCCGGCCTCAGTCTCCCTTCCGCTTTGGGGGTCTATAATTTCAGCAAGAAAATGTTCTTCATTCACATGCAGTCCGGCATGTTCGCTGCATTCAAAAGCAATGGCCGGTCCCGGGACTTCACTCAATCCATAATGCAGCCATGTCTTTACATTAAGCTGTTCTTCCAAAAGTTCACGAAAAGTGCTATCCACATGCTCTCCCACCAGAATCAATGTGGTCAGGTTCAATTCGGCGGGGTTTACTTTTGCCTTTAGCATATGATCTGCCAGTTCAGAGGCCATGGAAGGCGTCGTGATCAGCACCGAAGTCTTATAATCACGCAAAACCATCAACTGCTTATCAAGGGAAAGCGTGGTACTGGGGATCACCCCGGCTCCGATAATTTCCGCGCTGTCCTTGTAATCCCTGCCCCAGTTTGCCAGCCCGAAATCCAGGGTGATCTGTAAAATGTCCTGGGATGTCACCCCGGAAGCTTCCAGGGTACCGGCTGCCATCTTCCGCCAAAACAGCAAATCCTGCCGTGTATAACCGCTGACCGTGGGATTGGAAGTGGTTCCCGGAGCACTGTGAATTCGGACAATATCCCTTAACGGCACGGCAAAAAGACCATAGGGATAATGTTCTCCCAGATGTTTCCGCTCCATGAAGGGCAGTTGCACAAGATCGCCAATACTCCCGATGCAGGAAGGTTCAAGGCCCTTTTCCTGCAACCGGTTACGATGAAAGGGAACATTGCGGAAGGCCCGGTTCAGGGTGGACTGCAAACGTTCAAGCTGCAGCTGTTTTCTTTCTTCCGGATCTAAATTTAACATATCATGCCCTCCCTTCATAGAATTCCTTGTAATCCTTGCCCAGGTAGGCCCGCTTGACTTCGTCATCATTCAGCAGATATTCAGCCGCACCCTGTAAAACCACGCTGCCGGTTTCAAGGACATACCCGCGATCCGCGATTTTAAGGGCTGCCTGAGCGTTTTGTTCCACCAGCAAAATGGTAATACCGTTTTCCCTTAACTTCACCAGGGTCGCTAAAATCTTTTCAACCAGAAGCGGCGCCAGTCCCATGGAAGGTTCATCCAGAAGCAGCAGTTTAGGGCGTGCCATCAGTGCCCTTGCAATGGCCAGCATCTGCTGCTCACCGCCCGACAACGTTCCGGCCGCCTGGTGAATTCTTTCTCGCAACACCGGGAAAAGGTCAAGTACCATCTCCAGGTCCTGTTTTACTTTAGTATGCATTTTCCTGCGATACATGGTATAGGCCCCAAGTTTCAGATTATCCATCACACTCAGCGGCGGGAAAATCATGCGTCCCTCCGGCACCAGACTGATGCCGTTTTTCACAATTTGGGATGAATCCAGTGAATGCAGTCCGCTGCCCTGAAAATTGATCTCTCCCTCCCAGTGTTCAAGAAGCCCGCAAACAGCCTGCAAAAGTGTGCTTTTCCCGGCGCCGTTGGCACCGATCAGACTCACCAGTTCCCCCTGCCGCACGGAAAGACTGGCGCCTTTGATTGCCATGATGCGGCCGTAATAACATTTTAAATTTTTAATTTGCAGCATGATTGGGTATTGGGTATTGGGTTTTAAGTTTTAGGTTCTGAGTTTTGAGTTCTGGGTTTCAAGTTACAGATTGCAGATCGATTCGGTGGGCACAGCCCGCCCTGCGATTGGCTTCCATTTCAATATCACGGACAGAATGCCTTCATTCAGCATTCATAATTCATAATTCTTTTTTCTTTCAGGCTTTCCCCAGATAAGCGGTCATAACCGCCTCATCCTGCTGGACTTCACGCGGTGTGCCATGGGCCAGCAATCGTCCCTGGTCAAGAACCACAATCCGGTCTGAGATTTCCATGGTCAGGCTCATGTCGTGTTCCACCAGCAGCAGCGTTATCCCCAGGGCGCGTATTTTTACCAATAATTCCGCCAGGTGGGCCGTTTCTACGGCATTGAGGCCGGCTGCGGGCTCATCCAGCAAAAGCATTTTCGGCTTCGAAGCCATGGCCCTGGCAATTTCCAGCAAACGCTGCCATCCAAACGGCAGTTCACTGCTGCGCCTGTCCGCCACATTTTCCAGTCCGACAAATTCAAGCAGATCCAAAGCATCAATTCTGCTTTGCTTTTCTTCTCTAAGCATTCCGGGAAGACGGAGAACAGCCCCCCAGAATCCGCACATAGTTCGCACATGCTGACCGACCATGACATTTTCAACCACCGTCATATTTTCAAAAAGTTCCACATTTTGAAAGGTCCTGGCAATCCCCATTTTTACCAGTGTTGATATTTTTCGGCCCTGGATCTCTGCTTGGCCAAAAAAAATTTTACCGTTGTCCGGTGTGTAAACCCCGGTAATGAGATTAAACAACGTGGTCTTGCCGGCCCCGTTAGGACCGATCAGTCCCACAATGTTTTCCCTGGAGACCTTAAAGCTGATATCCTGCGCAGCCTGTACACCACCGAAAGTTTTGGAAACATTGTCTATTCTTAGAAATGATAATTCAGGATTATTTTCTCGATCGCTCATAAATATCCATCAATCCCCGGGTTAGTCCCTGCGGCAGCAGAATCATGACAAGCATCAGAACAGCGCCGTATACAACCATCTCGTAGTCGGCGAAGGCATGCAGCCATTCCGGCAGAAGCGTCAAAAGGGAAGCCCCTAAAAGTGCGCCCCAGATACTGGCCATACCGCCTATGACGACCATGGTGACCATGCGTATCGATGCCAGAAAGCCAAAGGAACCGGGGCTGATAAAACTCACAAAATGAGCATATAAAAACCCGGCTACGGCAGACATGGCCGCACTGAAGACAAAAATCATCAGTTTTAAATTTTCAGTATCCACGCCCACTGCCCTGGCCGCATGTTCACTATCGTGAATCGATCGCAGGGCCCGACCGATACGGGAATCGATCAGCCGTCGACAGATCACCATACTGGCAAGCAGTATAAACCAGACCAGATAAAAATAATTACGGATTGACAAAAACGAAATCGGACCCAGTTCCAGCGGTGGAATCCCCACAAATCCGGATGCACCGCCGGTCAGCGTACTCCACTCACGAAACAGAACGTGCACGACCATGCCGAAACCCAGCGTACCCATTCCCAGATAATATCCGGAAAGTTTCAACGTGGGCATTCCGATAACAAAAGCAATCAAAGAAACGGTCAATACGGCCCCTAAGAGCGCCAGCCAGGGACATACATTGTAGTGAACGCTGAGTATTGCGGATGTATACGCTCCCAGGCCGTAAAAAGCAGCATGGCCCAGCGAGATCTGCCCGGCATATCCCATAAGCATATTCAATCCCAGAGCCAGCAGGGTGTTGATACCGATAAAAGTCATGACCTGCAGGTAATACTGGTTCTCGATCCAGATGCCAATGGCAACTACTACTAAAAACAGAACCATGAAAGCAATATTGTTCTTACCCCATCGCAAACGCATTTTTTACCCTTTCTAAAACCGCTGTACATCCCCGGCATTCACAATACCGCCCGGTCGCACATACAATACTGCCAGAAGCAGGACAAAGGCAATGGCATCTTTCAGGCTGGATGAAATCAGCCCCACGCCCATGGCTTCGGAAATACCCAGTAAAAATCCGCCGATCACCGCTCCCCACAAACTGCCGATGCCCCCCAGCATTGCAGCGCAGAACCCCTTGAGGCCCAAGATGGTTCCCATGTCGTAACTGCTCATGGTAATCGGTGCAATCATGACACCTGCCACACCGCCCATGCCGGTACTCATCATAAACGCCAGCAGCACCATTTTGCCCGCCGGGATACCGGTAATCCATGCGGCCCGCTTGCTTATGGCGCAGGCCCGCATGGCTTTACCGGTAAGGGTACGGTTGAAAAAATAATAAAGCCCAAGGACCATTGCGCCTACAATGGCCATAATCCAGATGCTCTGGGGCAGCAGCGTGGCACCGCCGATATCCAGCGGCTGATGATCCGAAAAACCCGGTAGGCTGTAGGCATCTTTTCCCCATAACAGCATGCCGATACCCCGCAAAAAAATAGATGCGCCCACGGTGATGATCACCAGAACAATATGGTCGGGTTTTTTTACGGTACGCACGGCAACGCGTTCAAAAACAAACCCTACGAAAGAAACAATACCCACCGTTACAATAAAAGCAAGGACAAGGGGAAGATGCAGGCCGCTCCACAGGGTCACGAGCGTCAGGGCACCGAGCATGACAAATTCACCATGGGCAAAGTTGATCAGTTCGGTTGAACTGTACAGCATGGAAAACCCTACTGCAATGACAGCATAGATGGCGCCATTGGTAATTCCTGAGAACAGATATTGCAAAAATTCCTGCATGGATAGCTTACCTCAACAGTTCCCAGGTATTGTTTTTAATTTTAACGACAACAAACGCATCCGGTCCCAGACCATTGTGCTCGGCCGCTGAAAAATTGAAAATCCCGGAAACCCCGATATGGTTCTGAATCTTTTCTATGGCCGTCCGGATCAGGGCCCTGTTTCCACCGCTTCCCTTCAGAGCTTCGGCCAGTATATTTACAGCATCAAAGGCATATCCGCCGAACCCGGATACTTTGCCGCCGTATTGGCTCTCAAACTGATCAATATACTGAATCAGGACCTCTTTCTGTAAATCATCTGCGGGCAGCAGTCCGGCAACCAGAATTTTCCCAGAGGGCAGACAAATACCGTCGGCCGCATCACCGGCCAGATCAATAAACTTGGGCGATGCAACACCGTGGCTCATAAACAGCGGCATCTTCATTTTCAACTGTTTTACATTTTTAGCCACAACCGCCGGCCCTGGGTTGGTTCCCCAGCAGACCACCGCCTGGGGAGAGACTTTCCGGATTTTCGTCAACTGCGGGGTCATGTCGGTATCCTTGGCGCCAAAACTTTCGGCCTGGGCAATTTCAATGCCAAAGTTGCAGGCCTGGGCCTCAAGTTGATGCTTTCCGCTCTCCCCAAACGCATTGGATACCGTCAGGATGCCGATCTTTTGAATCCCTGCCGCTTTCAAGTGACTGTAAAGCGAAGCCACGGCAAGCACATCACTTTGGGCGGTTTTAAATACCCATTCTTTAACCGGCTGGGTGATCTGTATGCCGGCGGCACAACTGATTAATGGGATCCGGGCCCTTTCGACAAAATTGATCACCGCAAGGGTCGTCGGTGTTGTGCTGGGCCCGATGATGGCCAGCACCTTGTCTTTATTAATCAGTTTGTTTACCGCCATAACACCCTTGGTCGGATCAGCTTCAGTATCGTAAATAACCGTTTCCAGCAAATGGCCGTCAATACCGCCGCGATCATTGATTGCCTTTACAGCCATTTCCATGCTCTTTTTTTCAGGGTCGCCAAGAAAAGAGGCCGGGCCGGTTACAGCAAAAATACCGCCTATTTTATAGGCGGATGCCGCCTGAGCCCATGAAGAAACCAGCAGGCAAATGGTAAAAATGACACAAAGCAATAACACAACGTTTTTAGTTAATTTCTGTGTTGACATGATTTTCCTCCTCTTTTGTTTAAACGTTTACAGCGCAATGCCTGAGCATTGCGCTGTTATCTAAATTTTTCGATTGTCAATGACCCGCACGGCTTTGCCCTGGCTGCGGGCAATTGCCTTGGGTTCAACCAGTTTAACACGTGCCGAAACACCGAAATATTCTTTTATATTTTTTGATATCTTTCGTTCCAGATCCTGCAGGTGCTTGACTTCATCGGAGAACATGTGCTGGCCGATTTCCACCAGCACGGTAAGGGTATCCAGATTGCCTTCCCGGTCCACCACAAGCTGATAATGGGGTTCGACCTGATCCATCTCCATCAATACGCTTTCGATTTGTGATGGAAACACATTTACACCCCGGATAATCAGCATGTCATCAGTCCGTCCGCTGACTTTGTTCATGCGCGTATGGGTGCGCCCGCAAATACACGGTTCAGGGTTTAAAGAAGTGATATCCCGGGTCCGGTAGCGAATCACGGGAAAGGC
>CAZFXX010000076.1:0-11171 GCA_964522985.1 uncultured Desulfobacteraceae bacterium | reverse complement strand
GATGAATGATCGTCACCCGGTTGATAAGGGTAACCTTGGCCGGGCACAGAATTCGGCTTATTGATTGCTTTGGCCGCTTTTTCCCCACCTATTTTGTGATGAATCTGTAAAAAATTCAATTTAGGCGGTTTCGTAAAAAGATCACATTCAAGGCGTGCAAATTTTGTAACCATAAAGTGTACTGATCGTACGTTGAATGATTTGAAAAATGTAGCACCGGAAGTGGGACCTTTTGCGAAACCGTCGTTTTGGAAGTCGTAAACAGATGATGTATAATCCAATCGAATGGAGTTGAAAGCAATGCTTCAAATCGAAGAACTCAAAGTTGAAGTGGGGGGGAAGTCGATATTGAAAAATATCAATATGGAAATCCCCAAAGGGGAAACCCATGTCCTCTTCGGCCCCAATGGATCAGGCAAAACAAGCCTGATGATGACCCTCATGGGATTTTCCGGGTATCGTGTTACCCACGGAAAAATAACATTTAAAGGTAAGGATATCACCCATATGCCGGTTCACGAGCGGGCCCGGCTCGGTATTGGCGTGATGTTTCAGCGGCCCCCTACGATCAACGGCCTGAAAACCAGAGATATCGTTGAGATTTGCGGAAACGGCAGACCGATTGATGTCGAGGATCTAGCCCGGGATCTGCGCTTTTCTAATTTTCTCGACCGGGATGTCAATCAGAATTTTTCCGGGGGGGAAATAAAACGTTCCGAACTGCTTCAGCTTATGGCACAGCAGCCCGACCTTGTGCTTCTGGATGAACCTGAATCAGGCGTGGACCTTGAGAGTATCATTCTTCTTGGGGAAACCATCAATAAGCTTTTAAATCGTGGGGTTCAATGTATTCGTGAAAAACCGCATAAAAACATTATTGCGGCCAAGGTCAAATCAGCACTGGTCATTACCCATACCGGACATATTTTGGATTATATCACTGCCGACAAGGGACAGGTCCTTTTTGACGGTGTTCTATGCTATTCAAGAAATGCAAGAGAAATTCTGAAATGGATTCGCGAATACGGTTATAAGGAGTGTGCCAGATGTGCCATTTAGACAAAAGTGATACCGTAAACCCCTCAGATTACAATGTTGATGCCCGGAATCATGCCTATGTTGAAAATCTTTCTGAAATTGCGCCTGAAGCGGCTGCACAGTTTTTAAATATCGGCGTTGATACAAATGAAAAAGCGCGTTCCGGCACATTTATTCAACAAGATAAAACAATTATTCATTGCAAGAGTGCTCAACCGGGCGTCGAAATCATGGGAATTAACCAGGCATGTGACACATATCCCTGGTTGTCTGATTATATGTGGAAAAGCATTGCACCGGATAAGGACCGATTTACTGAAAATTCCAGTAAAACATCCCATGAAGGGTATTTTATAAGGGTACTGCCCGGGGTCAAGGTGAAAGATCCGGTGCAGTCCTGCCTGTATATTTCCAGTGAGGGATTTTCACAGAATGTTCACAATATCGTCATTGTCGAGAAAGACTCCGAAGTTCACATTATTACCGGATGCGCCACGGCAAATCATTTGAAATCAGGACTGCACATCGGTGTTTCCGAGTTTTATGTAAAAAAAGGCGCTAAATTAACCTTTACCATGATTCATGACTGGGGGGAGAATATCAATGTTCGGCCGCGCAGCGTAACCCATGTTGCGGAAGGCGGGACGGTGATTTCCAATTATATCTCGCTTAAGCCGGTGGGATCTCTTGAGATGTTTCCCACAACTTATCTTGATGGCAAAGGGGCTCTAGCCCGTTTTAACAGTATACTGGTGGCAGGGAAGGGTGATTATCTCGATGTCGGGTCACGGATCATACTCAATGCCCCCCAGACAAGGGCTGAAATTATTTCCCGGGGGATCGCCGCCGGAGGGACAATTATCGCGCGTGGAGACCTGGTGGGCAGAGTTGCCCAGATAAAGGCCCATCTGGAATGTAAGGGACTCATCCTTAAAGATGGGCTTATGCACGCTATTCCTGAACTGCGGGGGTATCTACCCGGAGTGGAAATGTCCCATGAAGCGGCAGTGGGTAAGATCGACCAGCGTGAGATAGAATATCTGATGGCCAGGGGGATGGATGAGGAAGAGGCGGTTTCAACCATTGTCCGGGGTTTTTTAAATGTAGATATTGAGGGACTTCCACAAGGGCTGGCCGCCAGACTGGACAAGGCAATTGCGGAATCTCAGAAAGATATGATGTAAACGATGAATATCAAGGAAGATACATATTGCGATATCTCTTTTGCCGAAAAGGTCGGTATTTTTTCCCACGATTACCTGAGGTGCTGCGGTTTTATCGCCGATGTGAACATGTCCGGGTATATTTTTTCTAAAAAACTTTATTCCACAATGATATGCGCTTCCCAGCTTTTGGAAGATTTTCTAGATTTTCACGGTGCCAAAAATAATGAGGACTGGTATTTTTATCGTGAACTGACCGCTGCCGTAAGACATTTGAATATGGCAAGTTATTCACAAAAGCACATAAGTAACCGGCTTGATTTTTATTTAATAGCGGATTCACAGGATTTTAGAAAAGAGGGTGATACCACGTTGAATTTTTTAATGTCAACGACAACAAAGCTGGCGCCGGTAATTCTTGATGAAGCCAGGCGACTCAATATTCCCTTGCCCGGTAAATCCTTTAAATATTCTAATTTCCCCGCTGTTACAACAAGCGAAATACTAAAGTATAATATTGATGATAAAAATAAGGATCAGCAGAAAAAAAATATTGTAAAAATTGCCAGTGAATTTCTGGGTATAGCTGCTAATTTTGATTACCTCAGGTTTTATAAACCGTATAGCTTCGATGAAATGCTGTCAATTGTACCGGAGCAGATTAACGAAGTTGAAATCAGACAGTTTGAGATGCTGGTGCACAATCTGCAATCTTCTTTTGATACCTATGTGATCCATGGAGGATACCGGTATGGCAATCGGAAGCTGAAAGCGTTGCGGGGATGTTTTTCGGTGGTGTTCCATTTACTGCAAATGATGGGAAAATTGCTACATTTTTATGAAAGGCACCTGCACGAAGCCGGTTATAAAAATATATACAAAAAAGTGCAGGTTAAACTCGCCGGTCTGATCAACCCCCAGATGTTGCTGGATCGTACCCTGAATTACGGGTTGTTTTATGTCTGCCATTTTTTGAACAACGGTAAAAAACTGGCCCAGGAAATTCTCAACGAAAATATTGAACGCAGCCTTATTACGGTGGGCATACCGGTGAAACTGGGGTTTCATAGCCGCCCTAGCCTACTGGTTGCAAAAATTGTTCAACATTATGGGGGCCAGGTGGAACTCTGCGTCGGTTCGGATCGATTTGATGCAGCCAGTGTTCTGGATCTTCAATGGGCCGGTGGAAAAATCAATAAAGAGGGACTGGAGCAGGTCGTTTTCGAAGGTGACAGCCGGGCTCTCAAGGATATTGTGATTCTGGCAGGGGTTAATTATGGTGAAGACAGCATGGGCAAGGGAATCCCTTTGCCCAACAAACTTCAATACCTGCGCCAGGGAAGATGACCGGGCAAATGAATACCGCCGTTATTGTTGCAGCCGGGAAAGGTGACAGGATGGGGGATGACATCCCCAAACAATATCTGTTGCTTGGCGCTCGTCCAATCCTGTGGCACAGCCTAAAAACTTTTGAAACTTGTGGGGAGATAGACCGGATAAATTTATGCATTCCGAAACAGGATTTTAATTTTTGTCGTTCCAATATTTTGACGCATCTTGATTTTCCGGAAAAGATAAATCTTGTGCCCGGTGGGACCCGGCGTCAGGAATCAGTATACAACGGTATTATGGCAATCGATGGTGCTGCCGGTAAAAACGGTATTGTTGTTATTCATGACGGTGTGCGTCCTTTCGTAAAAACTGGCCATATCACCGGATGCATCAGGGAAGCTGTGATAAATGGCGCCTGCATCTTAGCTGTTCCTGCCGTTGATACGATTAAAAGTGTTAGCCCCGAGGGCCGTGTCGTTAAAACGCTTTCAAGAGACTGTGTCCAGATGGCCCAAACCCCCCAGGCTTTTCAATACGATTTAATTAAAACGGCACATGAAGAGGCCCGTCAAAAAGGTTTAACGGGCACAGACGATGCCCAGTTGGTGGAATTTATCGGGCAACCTGTCAAGGTGATCAGGGGCGATAAAAATAATATCAAAATAACGAACCGGCCGGATCTCGTGCTTGCCCGGGCCCTGCACGCTATGGTATAAAATTTTAGATTCCAAAATACCGGTTTTTTGTGCTTTCAGTTTGTTGTTTCTCTCCGAACCAAAGTCCGGCTTGTTCGGGGTGGACGTTTGGTTTGAGATTTGCGCGTTATTTGTAATTTAGTGCCTGTAATTTATCATTTGCGGCGTACGCCTTTTCAACGGCACCGGTCTATCCGGATTAGGGCTTTAATTATTTTTATTACCTGTTCTGCTGTCTCAGCATAGTGTGCCCGCCCTGGTTTGCCTGATTCTGCAAGCTTATAACCGGCTTTGAAATTAAAAAGAATCAAAGGCCTGTCATGTTTAAGGGCCAGCGCTGTTTCCGAAAGCGTACCCGAACCGCCGGGGCAGACGACCACCACGTCGCTGGACAGAATATTGATACTGTTACGGGCGCTTCCCATTCCTGTAATAACGGGTATGGCGATATATTCGGACGCCCGGTGGCGATTTTCATCCGGCAGAATGCCGACGGTCACACCGCCATGCTCATTGGCTCCTTTTGCCGAGGCTTCCATGATTCCAGCGTTCCTTCCGCCGTTTAGCAGTACCCAGCCCTGTCGGGCGATCAAGCGCCCGAGTTCGTATGCAGCGGCAAAATCTTCGGCCGTTGCCGTACCTCCGCCCATGACACCTATAATTAACGATCTTTTCATATTTCCATCATCATTGCCGATAACTGATCTCACTTTCAGGTCTCAGTCCATTTGAACGACAAAGAACCGATCACCATGAAAACAATCGACATGCCGGTCAGCACTGTGATGTGGTACCTCAAATCATAAAGCCCGACGCCTTCATTGATGATAAGCCGCATGGCTTCGGTTATATGCTTCAACGGGAAAAACTGTGAGATCAGTTTAACCCAGTAACCGCTTCCCTCTAAAGAAAACCAGACTTCGGACAAAAACATCATGGGCCATGAGATCAGATTCAGGATTCCGTTGGCAAGTTCCTCACTGCTGACTTTGGCCGCTACGAGCAGACTCATTGAGATGATACAGATACTGCCCAGGGCGAAAATAAAAATTAAATCCAGATAGGAGCCGGCGCATTTAAATTTGAAAATAAATGAACAGCCGGCATAAAGAATAAAGTTGTTGACTAAGATCAGAAAAAGTCGGGAAACCACCTGGGCTGCCAGATATTCAAATGCAGTCAGGGGGGTGGCCTGCAGGCGTTTTAAGACACCGTTTTTTCTATATCGGACAATTGTGTAACCAACCCCATAAAGAGCGCTGAACATCATGCTCATGGCAATAATTCCAGGGAAAAGCCAGTTGATATAATGAATTCGGGGCCCATTGACAAATGATTTAACCGCCAGACCAGGATGGTCTGCAGGAGAGTAGAGTGCCCTTAAGAGGAGGGACTCGGCAATGTTGCCTTTGGGGGAACTCTGATTGAGCCAGTAGTGGAGAGGCTGTGATCCTTTTTCGACCAATAGATCGATTTTATGATATTTAAGCTTATCAAAGCCGGTCTTTCGATCGTTGAATTCAACCCTCCTTATCAGTTTCAGTTGCCCAAATTCCACTGGCAGCGAATCTACCTGTGTGGCGGACACCTTGGGCGGAATGATACCGATTTTGTATTCGCTCTGACCCCTATTTTGAAAAATTACGGTAAAACCGAGGATAATCAAAAAAGGAAAAAGGAAATTCCAACCAAAGGCTGCCCGGTCGCGGAAATATTCCTTGTTGCGTGCAATGAAAATTGAGTAAAAGCGTTTTAATATAGTGTTCATTATCGGTTATTTTTATTGTCTCAATTGCCTGCCGGTAAGTTTAAGAAAAAGATCTTCAAGTGTTTGAGGCCTGACCGTAATCAGTGAGAGGTCGATGCCTTTTTCCAAGAGTGCCCCGAGGCAGAGATTAACGTCCGTGACCAAAATTTCATAACGATTGGAAGTATCGATTATTTCAATGTCAGGGCAAATCAGCCTGATTTTTTCCGAAAACAGCAAATGATTGATGGCGGAATCATGCTTGGGAAAACTTAATGTTACACCGAAACAATGTTTTCTCACAAGGTCGTCAGGTGAACCTTGCGCAATTATCCTGCCTTGATCAATAATAGCGATTTCTTCACATAGAATTTGCGCCTCTTCCATATAATGGGTGGTCAAAACCACTGTTTTGCCTTGAGCCTTGATTGTTTCCACGATCTCCCAGAGATGCCGCCGGGCCTGGGGGTCAAGGCCGGTTGTGGGTTCATCCAGAAAAAGGAGGTCCGGGTCATTTACAAGGGCGATGGCAAGCATCAGCCGCTGTTTTTGTCCGCCTGACAGTTTATCATTCCTGCGACTTAAAATATCTTCAAGACGGCATAACCGGATAACTTTTTCAAGGGGCATGGGCGCCCGGTAAAGGTTGTAGAATGTTTTAAGGCTTTCCAGGACGGTCAAAAACGAAAAAAGAGAAGTGGCTTGAAACTGGATTCCAACCTCCTCTTTAAAGGATGAAGTCTTAGGTGAGCCTTTATATAATATTTCTCCGGAATAATGGGGGATAATATCTTCGATAATCTCAATTGTAGTTGTTTTTCCAGCACCATTGGGACCGATAAGACCGAAACAGATACCCTGCGAAATTGAAAAACTGATGCCATCTACCGCCTTTACACCGGGGTAATGCTTGACAAGGTCTCGAACTTCAAGAACCGCAGTCATTTTTGAATTATTTGTTTTTATAATGTGAGTTCCTCTATCGCACCCAATGGCACCCTTCACAAAGTTGGAAAATAGGTTACACTTTGTTGATCTTGTGTTTTGGCATTAAAATTCCAAATTGGGAAATTCCAAAGCATGTAAATATTTTATTTAATTTTCAATTTCAAGTTTCGGGCATCTTGCGTTCGACAAAAAACAGATATTTTTTTTAAAAATAAGAATCGGTAAATGAAGGATGCCTGAACTTGTAAATAAAGGATGCTTCAATCGAAATTGTTTTTATGGCGGGTCCAGAATTGACTTTCCGTAAAACAATGCTCCTGGGTTCCATAATTTTCTACAGCAAAACTGGCGCAAGTTGAACCCATTCTGGCGGATTCAATGATATCCTTTCCCATGACCATGCCCTTGATAAGCCCGGAACGAAATGCATCTCCAGCGCCTGTGGGATCGGATACACAAAGGGGAAGAGCAGGGGGAATTACGACAGTCCTATCCTGAAAAGATACGATTGAGCCCTGTTCCCCCATTGTCGTTATGACAATCTCAGTGTATTGCAGAATTCCATTGTTATCCAGTCCCGTGGCAGTTTTAACCATTTCCAGTTCATAGTCGTTGCTGATAAAGACTGCCGATCCGTCAATCATTTCAAGCAGTTGTTTTTGACCTAATGTGGGAATGGACTGCCCTGGATCAAGGATATAGGGAATGTTGAGTTTTTTATATTTTCGGCTGTAAGCCAGCATATCGCCCAGATTACCGGGAGAGATGATGGCCATGGTATCGACAGGATTTATTTTGCTAAAATTATACATGGACGAATGTCCCATGGCGCCCGTATTAAAAGTTGTAATCTGGTTGTTTGATTTATCGGTTGTGATAAAGGCACCGGCTGTAAATTCCTTGGGAATGATACGGATGCCTGAAAGAGACAGGTTATGCTGTTCAAGCCATTTCTGATAATGGGTGAAATCTTTTCCAGCAGTTGCCAGAATCTGCGGCTGTTCCTTTAACAATGCCAGACTGTAGGCGATATTCCCGGCAGTTCCGCCAAATTTTTCTGCAAGGCCGTTAACTGTAAAGCAGACATTAAGCGCATGAATTTTATCTGTAAGAATATGGTCTTTAAATTTTCCGGAAAAATTCATTATCCTGTCATAGGCCAATGAGCCGGATACCAGTATTTTCATGTATTGATTCTTTCTATGGTTACAGGGTGAAAGCAGTCTTCTGGTTATGCATTTCAAATTATTGCCATTTAGGGAAAACGCTATTGCATGTTTCAAGTATCAGGTGTCGGTGTCGTAATTTCAACCGTTTATTGTAGGCAAAACAACACCTGCTATGGTGAATTCTGCCTGGTGTTTGATGCAGGATCTGGGACGTCAGATACAATAAATGACAGAGACCATTCCGGGTATTTGCTGTTAACCCGGGTAGAAACAGGGATACCCAGCTTGTTGAAGGCGTGTAAAAGAAAAGAGCCATAAGATGGTGCCGTATCTTTGCTGTGAAAGGCAAGCACAAACCCGTCAACTTTTTGAGCAAAAGTGCTTTGGGCCACGCCATTGGTTGTCCACCCTGCTTTTTTAAATAATGTATCAAAATTAGCCGCAAGTTTCCTTGATTTGGAATCGCCCTGGACTGCGTATATGTCAATAATTCCTTCATTGCCCTGTTTCAGGATATCAAGAAACGCTTTATCATACTTTGAAAATAATGAGGGCTTTGGTGAGGCAATCGGTATTTCGGGTTCTTGAGATATCTGATCCTTACCGGTTTTTATAAGGCCAAGGGTCTGTTCTGCTTTAAGTTGTTTTTTTTGAGTTTCTTTCAATTGCTTGCGCAACCTGCTCAGACTGGTGTTTGCGACCTTGAGTAATTGCTCTGTCTCAAACTGTTTTTGCTGAAGTGCAACGAGCTCCTTGTGAACACTTAAAGATGTGTTTTCATAAATTTTGATTTTTTTCTGGGATAGTGCTGCGGATTTTGTCTGCTGAAATGAAATTCGGTTTCCGGAAAACCAGACCAGAAAACCACTTATGGCTGTTAAAAATGCAAACACAATGACCGCAAACTGCATCCAGTTATTGAACCGGGAAACAGTATCAATAGAGTCCAACCATGACATGATATAATTCCTCTCTTAGTCATTTTTTAAACAACTTCTCGACAATCAGTCCCAATCAGACCAATCAATCAACTTATGAAATAAATCAGAATCTTTTTAATTTCAAGGCTTTTGTCTGTTTTTTTTAATAAACCCGGGCTTTATGCAAAACCTGACTCGAATTATGAGGTCCGGTCGGTTATTGTACCTTCAGTGTTGGCAACATAGGCATTCAATGTACATTTTTAAACTTGAACACTGGGTTTGTATGCACCTATTGGAATACAATTTCTTTAATTCTCAAGTAGTTGTTGATCGCAACAAGTGTTGGCCCCAATATTGCTTTTAACCTGAACACTTTATATGAAAGTAGTGAGATATGAGTTTTGAGTAAAGAGAAATAAAATAGCGATTCTGCGTCTCTCACAACTCACGACGCATCACTCATGTCCTTCAGGCCTCGTTAAAATATTTGATTTTTTGCCCAACAAGGCATGGCCGTTATTGAGAAAAATCAAACAGATGTATGAATCTTTTAAACAATTATTGCGATATAACAAAAAGGAGACATTGATATGTATGAAATCACACTTAATCCGGAAAATTACGGCATAGAAGCGCTGGTGGAAGGGATGGGTACAGGAGATAGCCGTTTTAATGGAGGTAACCGGAAACAATGGGCTGATGAGGTCGGAATATTTGTCAACAGGCTGAACGGTCTCAGTGTCAAAGCCAAAAAGTTGCAGGAATTATTATCCGGCAATGAATCCATAGCCACAACCCCGGCAGCCCTGAAGACCTTGAAATTGCAAATGTTTAATATCAATGATGCCTTGAATGCATCGATTGATCTATCTGAAAAACTGGAATCGAAAATTGTGCGAATTTAAGGATAGTAGTGGGCTTTGTTACGCAAGGGGATGGCGTGATCCCGATTGAGTTATCACAGCGTATTTAACCGGACAAAGGCATTTGCTTTTTTGCCTGATTCAGGATGCCTTTTTTTCGATACTTTCTACATACCTGACGAATTCTCCGATTACACGATGAACCCTGTCCGCTCCTTTGCCCAGCAATATGCCATGCCGCTTGAAATTGAATAAAACATATTTTTTATCCTCAGTACCGATTTTTTCAAACACTTTTTTTGATCCTTCCGGGTCAACTACCGGATCTTTTTGTGACTGCACCACTAGGGCCGGAGCGTCAATATCGGCAAGTCCCTTCTCAACAACATCCATCAATCGGTATAGTTCCCTGACGCCTGCTATGGGATTGCGCAAATAGTTGATATGGGGGTTTTCAGGATTGTTTTCAAAAAATTCTTTTTTAGGACCTTCCATGTGTATTTTTGTCATCCAGCGGTTCCATACATCCACAGCCGGAGCCATTTTCGATGAAGAATCCTGTAGTTGCATGGGCGGGCTGACGGCAAAAACACCGGCCATGCTATTGATTCGGGCCGCAAGCTCAAGTGCCAAACCTGCGCCCATGGAAAATCCGCCAATGATAACCCGTCGACACAGGCATTGCATTAGGGCATACCCCTTTTCAACGGATTCTATCCAGTCATGATAACTTCTTAGAGCAAGGTCATCAGGGGAGGTGCCATGTCCCTTTAGCCGTGGCACATATACCCATATACCCATTCTGGACAGATAATTCGCAAGCGCTTTAACTTCCAGAGGTGCTGCCATGTATCCGTGGATTAACACTACTCCCGTATTTTTTGATTTTCCACGCAATAGAAACGGTTTTCCGATTACTTCCGGTTTTGATTCACCTTCAATAAAAAATTGATTATAGTCCTGTTTGAACTCAGCCAATGCTTTTTGTTTTAGATTGCCGGCGATGATACGTTTTTGCCAAAATTTCGGTTGCCATGCCGTCATGCGGATAGATCGCTGCAGCTTTTTCAAAGGCTGTACTTCATTTACCATTACTGAAATGGGATCATCTATCCTGATTTGATGTAAATCCAATCGCGAAAACGGTTTGGATGATTTCTTTATAAAAATTGTTTCCTGTTTTTGAATCATTCCTTTTTCGTGAGCAAGGGACAAAAAATTTTGAAATCTGTGAAACCTGTCATCGGTCAAGAGGTGCAGTTGATCGCCTTTAAGGCTTTTATGAAAAAAGAC
>CAZFXX010000075.1:0-11380 GCA_964522985.1 uncultured Desulfobacteraceae bacterium | reverse complement strand
GGCAATGGGGATGGATTGTGCGGGTTTGGCCTGATCATCGTAAATGATCAGTTCCAGTTTTTTGCCGAGTACGCCACCGGCTTCGTTGATCTGATTGACCGCCAGTTTCGTGCCTTCGGTGGATGATTTGCCGTCGCTTGCGGCAAAACCGGTAAGAGGTGCGTTAAAACCGATCTTGATGGTATCGGCAGCAGCAGCCATACCGAATCCGGCTGCTGTAAAACAGACAGCAAGTGCTAAAATCATCATTTTTTTAACATAAATGTGTCTCCTCTAATGCAATTAAGGTTATAGGGATCATGATAACAATACCAACTCATATGTACAAGCAAGATAAGCCATTGTTGACTCAAATTGTGTATACAAGTTAAAATTAAAAGTATCAAGGGGGTATGGGGGGTGTCAAGAAAATTTTTTATGATTTCTACCGACCCCGGGGAAAAAATACATCCCTCCCCAAAAAAAGAAAAAGACATTTTGTAAAACATGCAATTTCAAGCAGATGCAGTTTCCATTGCAAACTATTACCGTTTGTTTTATTTGCCGGATCCGGTGTCGTGGGGTTCGAATGTGTCTTCAAACGCAACCTCGCCCAGTATGATATACTCTACGCTGGTAACCGGATTTTCAAATGTGTAGGTGGTCCTTTCAATGTGAAATACCGGATGACCGGGCTCAACATTGAATATCTCAGACAACTTTCGGGAGACAACCTCAGCGGTAATCCGTTGCCGGACCTTTGTCAACGGGAGGTCGTATTTGGAAACCAAAAGTTCATGGATCGACGTTTTTTCCAGGTCATCCCAGAAAATCCCCCCGCACATATCCCCCCTTAAATATCGGATTTCGTACCGGACCGGCTTGTCGTCGAAAAAATGGAGCCGACGCACAAAAATAGTTTGCCTGCCATATTTCAGCAGTGCCTTGATTTTTGCCGGCGGATGGGGGAGCATTTCTAATTCAAGAACTTTGGAAGAATGCTTTACCTTCAGTTTTTCAGCATGCTTTTTAGACGGCTGGATGGTAAAATAGCCTGAGGTAAGATCTCTTTTTTTAACGAATGTGCCTTTGCCCTGAATACGTTCGACCAGACCTTCTAATTCTAGTTCGCTCAGCACTTTGCGTGCCGTCATCCGGCTGACATCAAATTTTTGTGCAAGGATATTCTCAGATGGCAGTCTGTTTTTAAATTGGTGAAATTTTATACCTTGAACAAGGTGCTGCTTGATTTCAGCGGATTTTGAATCTTTTTGCTTCATTATATGCGCTTTCCAGCAGTTGCTTTTGGATGAGGCCGGGTGCCGGGTTGCAGGCTCCCGTGTTGCTAAATCTCAAATTTTTAGTTCCCAGTGTTTCGTTCAAAATTATCTTGACAGATCGGGATGGGTAAAATACAAAATTAATTACTTGTGTATACAAGTTAATTGAATTTTGCAATCTATTTATGCAGCACCGGTTAATAAAACAGGAGGTAGACAAATGAAGATAAACCGACAAATCGGTCAATCGATGAAAATCAGGTGGGACGAACCGCTTCCTGAAATGCCTGCTTTTGCAGATGGTTTTCGCCGTGCACCCGACAGAGGGCTCCGGCTGAACAGGTCACAGGTTGCAACGGCATTAAAAAACGCCCTTCGCTATATCCCTGAACAATTTCATGAACAGCTCATTCCTGAATTCTTGCAGGAATTAAAAGAGAGGGGACGAATCTATGGCTACCGCTTTCGGCCCGAGGGAAGCATCAAGGCCCGCCCCATAGACACGTACAAAGGCAACTGTCTTGCCGGAAAGGCATTTCAATTGATGATCGACAACAACCTGGATTTTGATGTGGCCTTATACCCTTATGAACTGGTCACTTACGGTGAGACCGGCAGCGTCTGCCAGAACTGGATGCAATACCGGCTGATTAAAAAATATCTGGAAATCCTGACAGAGGAACAGACCCTGGTCATGCAGTCCGGGCACCCCATGGGGCTTTTCAAATCAGGCCCTGAAAATCCGCGTGTCATCATCACAAATGGATTGATGGTGGGCCTTTATGACAATCCGGATGACTGGGAAATCGCAGCACAGATGGGGGTCTCCTCCTATGGTCAGATGACCGCCGGCGGGTGGATGTATATCGGGCCCCAGGGTATTGTACATGGCACTTACAACACCCTGATCAATGCGGGGCGAAAAATGTGCAATGTGCCGGAAAGGGGCAACCTTAAAGGATTGGTTTTTGTTACCTCAGGCCTTGGCGGCATGAGCGGGGCCCAGCCGAAAGCAGCAAAAATCGCAGGCGCGGTTTC
Source organism: uncultured Desulfobacteraceae bacterium (assembly GCA_964522985.1). Taxonomy (GTDB): domain Bacteria; phylum Desulfobacterota; class Desulfobacteria; order Desulfobacterales; family 4572-123; genus 4572-123. Next base: position 9,083 of record CAZFXX010000075.1, on the reverse strand, counting down.
TGTGGCTGCGGAAGTTGACATGTCCAGAATCACCACGCGCCATGAACAGGGATGGGTGGATATGGTGTCCGGCGACATGGAAGAAATCTTTGCCGCTGCCGACAAGGCTGTTGCGGAAAAAGAGCCGCTGTCCATCGCCTACCACGGCAATATTGTGGATCTGCTGGCGTATATTGCAGACCATGACATTTCCGTGGATCTGCTTTCCGACCAGACATCCTGCCATGTCGCCTATGACGGCGGTTACTGCCCGCAGGGGGTTTCCTTTGAAGAACGCACCCATCTGCTGGCAACGGACCGCGCCCGTTTTCACGCACTTGTGGACAAAAGCCTGAGACGGCATTTTGAATTGATCCGGACACTGTCGGAAAGGGGTGTTTTTTTCTTTGATTACGGCAATGCATTTTTAAAGGCGGTTTTTGATTCAGGCGTCACTGAAATCGCGAAAAACGGCATTGACTGTAAAGACGGGTTTATTTACCCCTCCTATTTTGAAGACATCATGGGGCCTATTTTTGACTATGGCTACGGACCGTTTAGATGGGTCTGCCTGAGCGGAAAACCCGAAGACCTGCATCGAACCGATCAGGCGGCTATGGAATGTATTGACCCGGACCGACGCCCTGAAGACTATGATAACTATATCTGGATACGGGATGCGCAAAAAAACAACCTTGTGGTGGGAAGCCAGGCCCGCATTCTCTATCAGGATGCCGTTGGCCGTGTAAACATCGCCCTTAAATTTAATGCGATGGTGAGAAACGGCGAGGTGGGCCCGATTATGCTGGGCCGTGATCATCATGATCCCGGCGGGACGGATTCTCCCTTTCGTGAGACCGCCAACATCAACGACGGCAGCAATGTGACCGCTGACATGGCCACCCATTGTTTTGCCGGAAATGCCGCAAGGGGAATGTCCATGGTATCACTGCACAATGGGGGGGGCACCGGCATTGGAAAGGCCATTAACGGGGGATACGGCATGGTGCTGGACGGAAGCCTGCGGGTCGATAACATTATCCGGTCATCTGTTTTATGGGATGTCATGGGAGGTGTTGCCCGCCGCAACTGGGCCCGCAACCCCAATGCCATGGATGTAGCCATGGCATATAACCGGGATAATGAAAATGGGGACCAGATCACTATCCCGTATCTCACCGATGACACAAAAATTTCAGACAGCCTGGACAGGCTGTTGTAGGATAAACAAAAATGAAAAAAATTGTTGAATGTGTGCCGAATTTTTCCGAAGGCCGTAACAAAGAGGTCATTGATGCCATTTCCCGGGCGATCCGGGAGACAAACGGATGCACGCTTTTAGATGTTGATCCCGGTGCCTCCACCCATCGTACGGTGTATACTTTTGTGGGCGACCCCGAGGCCGTGATCCAAGGGGCACTGGCTGCGGCACGGGTGGCAAAAGACCGCATCGACATGCGGTTGCATACAGGAGAGCATCCCCGATTCGGGGCCATGGATGTCTGTCCTTTTATCCCGGTGGCCAATGTCACCATGGCAGAATGCGCAGACATTGCCAGAGAATTCGGGAAACGGGCCGCAGAGGCACTTGAAGTGCCGTTTTTCCTTTATGAAGAGGCGGCAGCACAGGATTATCGCCGGAAACTGCCGGATGTACGTGAAGGGGAATATGAGGGACTGGCGAAAAAATTGAAAAACCCCCGCTGGAAACCGGATTTCGGTCCGGCAGAATTTGTGCCCACCTGGGGTGCGACGGTCACAGGTGCGCGCATGTTTTTAATCGCTTACAATGTGAATATCCTGGGCACTCCCAACCAGGCCCATCGCATCGCCCTGAACCTTCGCGAAGCCGGCCGGGGGATAGATGAGCCCGGTCGCCTAAAAGCGGTCAAGGGGATGGGCTGGTTTGTGGACGAATACAACCTGGCCCAGGTAACCGTCAATCTGAACAACTACACGGTAACCGGTATCCACCGGCTCTATGAAGAAGTCAAAAAAGAGGCTGCAGCCCTCAAGGTGGGGGTGGCCGGTTCTGAAATTGTCGGCATTGTGCCCCTGGCATCGCTTCTCACGGCAGCGAATTATTACATTGAAAAAGAAAATCTATTCATTATTGATGAAGATCAGAAAATCCGTCTGGCCATTGAGCGGCTGGGACTCAATTCAGTGGCGCCCTTTCATCCCAAAAACAAAATCATTGAATACATCGTGGCCGAGCCTCCTGATGAACCCCTGGCCGGGATAAGCATGCGCAGTTTTATCGAGGCGGTGGGCGCACGTTCGTCAGCGCCCGGGGGCGGTTCTGTCTCAGCAGCCCTTGCCGCCATGGGAACCGGGCTGGGCGCCATGGTGGCCAAACTGACCTGCGGGGTGCGCAAGTTTGAAAACGTGGACGCCACAATGCGCCAAATCATACCCCCCCTTCATCAGCTTACCCATGAGCTGATTCCCATGATTGACGCCGATACCAACGCCTTTAATGAATTCGTGGAAGGATCGCGCATGCCCCAGGATACCGCAACGGAAAAAAAGGCCCGGTTTGAAAAAATGCAGCAGGGACTTAAAACCGCCATCGACGTGCCGTTGAAGACCATGCGGCTGGGAGACAGGGCATGGGAGCCCATGTGCGAGACGGCCCGTTTCGGCAATCCGGCGTCAAAGTCCGATGTCCAGGTGGGGGCCCGGGCGCTGGAAACCGGTATCTGGGGGGCTTACCAGAACGTGCTCATCAACATGGCGGATATGAAAGACCCGTCCTATAAAACAAAGATTCTCTCAGAGGCTAAAAAGATCGCCATTCGGGCGCGTAAAAAATGCGCAGAGGTTCTGGACATCCTTGACCGGTTATAGGGGGAGCGGATTTTTACCCTGTGAGAAAGCCTGGGACTTCCAGAATGTCCGTAAATGTGTCCGGTCATGTAAGTAAGACACCTCTTTGGAGACGAATTATTATGGAGGCCGAAGATATCATGAATAATGGGCCTGAAGCGTCTCCACCAATGCCGTAAGGGTCTGGTTTACGGGGACAGGGATACCGGCCTTACCGGCCGCTGAAACCACTGCACCATTAATAGCGCTGATTTCGGTGGGCCGGCCATGATCCACATCCTGACCCATGGAAGACCGGTTTTTTGCTGTGGCCCCGGCAACGTGATAAACATGTGCTACAATGTCGTTTTTGACTGAAATTCCCAGTGCTTCAGCCACGGTTGCAGCTTCTTCCACAGCAGTGCGGCATAAATCCCGGGTAACTTCAAGATCGAGAATTCGGCCATTTTTAATATGGGTTAAGGCCGTAATGGCATTGATCCCCACGTTCACCAGCAGTTTTTCCCAGATGATCTTCCGGATATCCGCGTTTGCTTTGATCTCGATGCCGGCTGTGGTAAACAGGTCAACCACCCTTTCAATGCGGCCGTTGTCAGGGCCGTCCCACATTCCAATGACCGTGGGACCTCGGCCGGCATGGCGGATATGCCCCGGCCCCAGCATGGTTGCCCCATGGGATGTGGTACCGGCAATGATCCGGCCCCGGCCCATCACCTGAGCAAGGGTATCGGCATTGCCCAGGCCGTTTTGAAGCGTCATCACCAGTGTTGTTTCATCAGCCAGTTTTTTGGCAATCTCTGCCGCAACCCGGGTCTGGGTGGATTTAACGAAAATGAGAATCAGGTCGGCGATACCGATGTCGGCCGGATCAGTGAAGGCCCGGGCTGAGATCGTTCTGGTTTTACCCTCCCACTCGACGCGCAGGCCGTTTTCATTGATGGCCTCTACATGCTCGGGCCACACATCCAGCAGCCGGACATCCGCCTTGGCCTTCCTCAACAGAGCGCCGAACAGGCTTCCCATGGCCCCGGCTCCGATAATCGCAATTTTCATTGATTTTCTCCCATCTTTATTTTTACATTAAAAACTTGGTCCTCTATGCCGGAATTTTTATTTGGCCACCATATGGGCCATCCACATGGTCAGCGGTGGATAAAAACAGATCATAAAAAGATCCACAATTAAAACAGCTAAAAACGGCAGGACACGCTTGCTGACAGCCATCAGGCTGTCGCCGGATATGGAACAGGATACGATAAGACAGATGCCCATGGGCGGTGTCAGCATGCCGATGGCAAGATTCGTTACCACGATGACCCCCAGTTGAACCAGATCGATTCCCAGACTGGGCAGCATAGCGGTAATCATCGGCACCAGTAATATCAGGGAGGCAGTGGTTTCCACAAAGGTGCCGGCAATGAGCAGTACCATGTTGATCAGCAGCAGCAGAACAATCGGATTTCCGGACAACTCCAGCAGGCTTCCGGCCAATATGGCGGGGATGTCCTCGATGGCGGCAATCCAACTGAAAATAGAGGCCGTTGCAATGATAAACATGACAATGGCCGAGGTAATGGAGCCGTTGATGAACAGGGGGGCAATCTCTTTGATGGTAATCTTGCGATAGACCACCATGCCCACGAAAAGGGCATAGACCACTGCAACGGCCGCCGATTCAGTGGCCGTAAAAATACCGAACAGGATGCCGCCTAAAATAATGAGGGGCGCCCCTAATGCCAGCAGAGACCGTTTAAACGTCCGCCAAACTTCGCTTACAGAAAATCGGGCCGTGGCCGCGTACCCGTTTTTGAGCGAAATAACCGTGGCCACGGCGATGAGCGAAAGGCCGATGAGGATTCCCGGTAAAATCCCTGCGGCAAACAACTGGCCAATGGAGGCCCCTGTTAAAAATCCAAAAATAATCATGGGAATCGAAGGCGGGATAATGACACCGATGGACCCTCCGGACGCCTGCACGGCCGCGGCAAAATCAGACTCATATCCGGATTTTTTCATGGCCGGGATCAGGATGGCACCCACAGCCGCTGCATCGGCCGCTGCTGATCCGGATATACCGGCGAAAAACATGGCCGAAACAATGGTGACCGCGGCCAGGCCCCCGGGCAGCCACCCTACCAGTGCATTGGCAAAATCAATAATCCGGCGGCTAATGCCACCGGCTTCCATGATCGTGCCGGTGAACATGAAAAGGGGTACGGCCATCAGATGAAACGAATCCGTGCCGCCGAACATCCGCTGAACCACCATCATCAGAGAAAAATCCCCCTGTATCAGGATGCTCAGCACAGAGGCTGCGCCGATGGCAATGGCAATGGGTGTATTGATGGCAAACAGAAACAGCAGTGAAAAAATGAGAACTTCAGTGGTCACCATCACCTCGTTGCAGGACGGAGATCAAAAACGTCAGGCCGTGAAACATGAGAATCATGCCGCTTACCGGAATAATGCTGACGATCAGCCATTTGGGCAAACTAAGCGCCGGGGATATCTGCATCCGGACAAAATAGGCAAACTGTATCCCAAACACGATCATTACTGCAAACAACCCGATGGATACGCAGTGGATCAGGGCATCTGCGGTTTTGCGGAGCCCCGGTGGCACGCGGGTATATAAAAAATCGACACCTGGATTGGCTTTGCGATAATATGCCACGCTAGCGCCTGAAAAAGTAAGCCATACCAGCAGATAGCGGGCCAGCTCTTCGGACCAGAACAGGGACTGATTAAGCACATACCGGAAAAAAACCTGCACAGCCACCAGGATCGCCATGGTCAGTCCCATCCCGAAGAGCAGGTGCTCGATCCAGTGGTTGATGGAATAACTGATTTTTTCTAAAACCGACACGACATGCATCCTTTCCGGTTTTGCATATAAAATTCGAACCGTAAAACCGCAAAACAGGGAACCGCAGAATGTCGAAGTATGGTATTTTGCCTGTTTTTATAAACGGGCGGAGCAAAGCGATTCCTTACTTCGACATTCAAAAAAATTACCCCTGTGTGCGCTAAAGGAGTATTATCGGGTCGCCGCCAGCATCTTCAGCAGCACCTCATGGACTTCAGGCGCACTGTACAGGTCCATGTCCTTGAGATTCGCCACCTTTGCGCGAAACGCCGCCACATCGGGATGCTCTTCCACCTGCATGCCTTTTTCTTTCAACAATTTCAACCGTGCGGCGTCTTTGGACCGATTGTCATGGCGTTGAAACACTGCGGCCTCCTTCATGGCCGTCTGGATCATCTCCTGAGTGCTGCTCTTCAGTCCATTCCACCATTTCAAGGAAGCGACATCGATATGGTATGAATAGACATGCCGTGAAAGCGTCATGTACTTCTGGATTTCATAAAACTTGTACACTTCCATGACCCACAGGGGATTTTCCTGTCCATCGATGACCCCCTGCTCCAGTTCCGTATAGATCGGCCAGGGCATGGGGGTGGGATTGGCGCCCAGAGCCCGCCATATGGCTTTATGGATGGCCGATGCCATGACCCTTATCTTCAGGCCCTTTATATCTTCGGGGCTTTTAACCGGCTTTTTGTTGTTGGTCAGGTTTCGAAAACCGTTTTCGGAAAAGCAGAGGCCCTTAAAATCTGATTTTTCCAGACTTTTTAAAATTTTGCTCCCCAAGGGGCCGTCAAGGATCTCATCGGCCTGCTGGTTATCCTTGAACAAAAAGGGATAGTTGATGACCCGCGTGATGGGTTCGAAGGTATCAAACGGCCCGCCTGTAATAATCGCCATCTGGACCGAGTTCATCTGAACCTGCTGTAGAATTTCGGTTTCATTGCCCAGGGAGGCGGAATGATAGATTTTGACGGTGAGTTCACCGTTGGATCGGGTTTCGATGAGTTCCTTGAATTTTTGAGCGGCAATGTTCTGGGCCGATCCGGGTTTGGTCACCACCCCCAGTTTAATTTCTATAAGTTTTGGCGGAACTCCAGCTTTTTTCCAAATAAAATAAGCAGCAATAACTGCTACAATAATAAACAATATGATAATTGTTTTTTTCATAATATTACCTTCACTAATTGTGTGTGTAATTATAATGGAAAAACAGCCCCTTTATCGGCGCTGGACACAAACCTGGCATAACGGGCCGCATAGCCGACCTTGATTTTTGGTTCAAAGTCGGACAATTCGGCGATTCTTTTTTGTATTTCATCATCCGTCAGCCGAACATTAAGGGTGCGGGCCGGGATATCGATTTCGATCATATCCCCGGGTTTAATCGCCGCGATGGGTCCTTTGGATGCGGCCTCAGGAGACACATGGCCGATGGCGGCCCCCCGGGTAGCCCCCGAGAAACGCCCGTCGGTAATCATGGCCACCTCTTTGTCCTGCCCCATGCCGGCAATCGCCGAAGTGGCCGACAGCATCTCCCGCATGCCGGGCCCGCCCTTGGGGCCTTCATACCGGATGACAACGACCTCGCCCTTTTCGATCCTGCCACCTAAGATGGCCTCACATGCAGTCTCTTCAGAATCGAAAATTCTGGCAGGCCCGCAATGCACCATCATTTCAGGTGCCACCGCCACTTGTTTGACAATTGCGCCGTCCGGGGCCAGGTTGCCGGTCAACACCGCCAGACCGCCGGTGGGATGAACCGGGTTATTCATCGGCCGGATGACGTTTTTATCTTTTATCCCGGCATTAATTTCGGCGAGCATCTGGCCCATGGGTTTGCCATATACCGTCATCTGCTCATTGTTGATCAATCCGGCTTTTGCCAGCTCGGCCAAAATGGCCGGTACACCGCCGGCATTGTACAAATCTACAATATGATGGGGACCGGCCGGGGCCATGGAGGTCAGATGGGGAATTTTTGATGTAAAATTGCCAAAATCCTTTAAGGTCAGATCCACCTGCCCGTAATATGCAATGGCCGGCAAATGGAGGGCCGTGTTGGTGGATCCGCCCAGGGCCATATCCAGGCAAATGGCGTTGTAAAAGGCCTCGCGGGTCATAATGTCTCTGGGTTTTATCTGCCTTTTGACCAGTTCAAGTGCCTTGAGACCAGTCTGTTTTGCCAGGATGACCCTGTCGGAAAATACCGCCGGAATCGAACCGTTAAACGGCAGGCCGATGCCTAAGGCTTCAGACAGATTGCTCATGGTATTGGCGGTAAACATGCCCGAGCAGGAGCCGGCTCCGGGGCAGGCATTGTATTCATACTCGCTGAGCTCATCAAGTCCGATCTTGCCGCCCTTGAACCTGCCCACCGCTTCAAAAACCTTGTCCAGACCGGTGTCCACACCAAACACCTTCCCGGGCAGCATGGGACCGCCCGAGAAAAAAATGGAGGGAATATTCAACCGCATGGCGGCGATGAGCATCCCTGGAATAATTTTATCACAGGAGGCCATCAGAACCAGGCCGTCAAACGGGTGGGCCATGGCCATGACTTCAACGGAATCGGCGATAAGCTCCCGACTGGGCAGTGAATACTTCATACCCTCGTGGTTCATGGCAATGCCGTCGCAGACCCCGATGGTATTAAACACCAACGGTGTGCCGCCGGCAGCGTAAATTCCAGCCTTGACCGCATCCACCAGGCCGTTTAAATGAATATGACCGGGAATGATTTCATTAAAAGAATTGGCTATGCCGATCATCGGCCGGCCCAGTTCCCAATCGCTGAACCCGTCGGCCCGCAGCAAAGACCGGTGCGGGGCCCGTTCCGGCCCAACCAGCATTAGATCACTTCGTTTTTTCATATTTAACGCCTCCTAATTCTTTTGATTGACAACCCATCAGTCCAGTTGCCCTGTATCACATCTCCTGGTTAATGATGACGTAAGTTCAAACTGATTTCAGAAAAAATTCAGATTTTTCAAAAAAAAGGAAACATTTATTTTTGCATATGGTACCTAATGCTAAATCACTTTAAGCTTTAAGTGTCATAGGGCATCCGATGAACATAAAAGACATCCTTTCATCCACTTACGCAGTTTTATCAAAATTATCCAAGAACAGACTTCTAAGGGCAATTCAAAGCCTACGGGAGCAATATATCGAATTAGAAGAAAAAAACAAGGAACTTAAAGCAGAAAATAAAAAACTGCAGGAACGGTTTAAAGATCAAAAAATCAAATCTGTAAATATGGATGCAAATAAGCCATCATCAAAGCAACCGGAGTGGGATAAAAAAGGAGTGGGTAATGATGGCAAAGAGAAGAAGCGCAAGGGGCGAGGTAAGTGGCCTTGTGTTTACCGTTCACCAGGATCAAAGATTATTTGAAGACATTTTTTG
>CAZFXX010000074.1:941-11565 GCA_964522985.1 uncultured Desulfobacteraceae bacterium | reverse complement strand
ATTTTTGCTCAAAATGGTTTTTTGCTTGACGATACAGGGTATCTTATATATATTACTTATAGTTCTTTTTCTATAATTTCAAATGCTTAAAAATGATCCTGTAATATAACAACAAATTATGCTCATATACAACCCAGACATGTTTGGTTACAAAAATAAAATTTTTTGCCTGACGGGTTGATAAGCTATATATTTCAAATAGTTAATTATCTTTAAATAACTTTATTTTTTCAAACCGTATGAACTGCAACCCATATTTTTCACCTAGCCTATTGTATGCTTTCCGGACAAAGTCCTCCCTCGGTAATATCACTGCACATGGCATTCATGAACCTGATATGATATTCTGGGCTGTAAATGTGTTTCACATGGGCCGCGGTCCCATGGAACTAGTTATGAGGGGTACAGACTAAGGCGTTATGGGTAATGAATTAACAGTGCTGCTGGTGTTGCTTTTGTTTTCAGGCTTTTTTTCTTCAGCGGAAACAGCTTTATTTTCCATTAGTAAAACAAGGGCCATCCATCTATCCAAGGAAAGCGGCAGAACCTATCAACTGATCCGGCAAATGAAGGATGATCCGCACAGACTTCTTTCCACCATCCTGATTGGCAACAATGTCGTCAATGTCGGTGCTTCCGCCCTGGCAACCTCAATAACCATCCATATGGTTTCCAGCAATGCCGTCGGTGTGACCACCGGCATCATGACCCTTCTAATTCTGGTTTTCGGGGAAGTTTTTCCAAAATCAATTGCCACCCGCAACAACGTGCTAGTGGCACGCATCGTCATCATCCCCATCTACTGGATGTCAATTGTGTTTTATCCGATCATTTTATTTTTAAATTTTATTCCCCGATTAACCGGTAAAATTAAAAAAACACCTTCCCTAACAGAAGAAGAACTGATGACATTTGTCGAAGTCGTGGAAGAAGAGGGGGAAATTAAAGAAGAAGAAAAGGAATTTATTCATAATATCTTTGAATTTGATGATACCAATGCTTCGGAAATCATGACACCGCGGGGAGATATGTTTACCCTCGATCTTGATGAAACACCCGATTTTGGGAAAATCGGCAAATCCGGTTTTACGCGTATTCCGGTTTACCGGGATACGATTGACAACATCATCGGGATTATCAACATCAAGGATATTTTTATCCACCAGTCCACTGAGGCAGATGAACCGGATATTAAAAAACTCATGAACCGGCCTTATTTTATTCCAGAAAATAAGAAGCTGGATCAACTGCTGCATCAGTTAAAAAAACGCAAGAATCATATCGCTATTATCGTTGATGAACACGGCGGTGTCGCCGGTCTGATCACGATGGAGGATGTGCTGGAAGAAATTGTGGGCGAAATCAGCGATGAGAGTGATAAGGTTGAGCCCCATATTACCCGGATCAGGGAAAATGAATGGGCGGTACTCGGCAAATCCGAAATCGATGAAGTGAACGAAACAATCCCCTTGAATATCCCCGAATCCATGGCCTATGATACATTCTCCGGTTATATACTGGACCAGATCGGCCGTATTCCCATTGAAAAAGAGAAGATTTCCCTGGGCGATTTCAAGGTAACCGTCAATGCGATGGATGGTAACCGAATCATGGAGTATATCGTTAGAAAAGAACCATAACCTACACAGGTTAAATCGGAAATCACAAAGTACAAGCACCAAATCCCAAATAAATTACAATATCCAAATCTCAAATAACCCGATGCCCTATTGGCCAAAAAATTAGACTTCCCTCCTGTTGTATCCAATTTCCAGTTCCAGCATCCGGTTTCCAATTCAATAAAAAACCCCATTTCAAAAGAATGTGTAGATTTGCAAATAAAGGCTGCAAAAAAATGTAGACTTTTTTCGCCTTCAATCGTCTGAATGTATAAAAACGCGTCCGTATCAAATCAACCTATCGGCAAAAACCATCAAGGGAGGAATCGATATGCAAAAAAAAATAATCAAAACAATAGGAATCTCGCTGTCACTGTTGCTGATCGGCGGCAGTGTTGCCTGGGCCGACAAGAAGCATGGTAACCGTCATCAAAATCAGAAAGATAGAATCAAGCAGGGCGTTCGGACCGGTGAAATTACAAAATGCGAATTAAACAGATTAAAAAAAGAACAGGCACGAATTCATGTGGCCAGAAGGCATGCAAAAACAGACGGATGGATAAACCACCGTGAGAGGCAACAGCTGCAGCGCCTGCGGGACAGGGCCGGCCGTCATATTTATCTTGCCAAACACAATCCATGGGCGGCCTGTCCGCAGGGGGCGTACAAAAAGCATCATGCCCCTTACCGGCCGTACGCTGCTGTGCCTGCTCCCCGAAATGACCGATTCTATTTTGGTGGGCATATTGCCCAGCCGGGCTGGGGCTTTGGCTGGTCTACCGGAGGTGGTTTCTGACAGCCCCTTCAGGCTGTGCCGTTTTCATGTTGCCGGTGTTGATATATGCCGGCATAAAAAGGGGTTGTTTATCCGCCGGCCGATCTTTTTAAATCGGCAAGCCAGGATAAACAACCCCTGTCTCTCAACACTTGCAAGCGCTATGGCGCCATATGGTTTCCCACTTTTTACATCGGTTTACTTTTTAATCCAGCGCGGCACCTGAAACTTGTAATCTTTATACGGTTTGATGGGCGGATCCGTATAAAGGGCCACAAGCTGTCCGTTTTGCACCTGATAGTGAACGATGGGCGCTGCCGCCTGGGCATGCCAGGTATTGTTTTCACCAAAGGTAATCTTGCCCAGCAGGCCTTCGTAATCCGATTCCTTGAGCTGCTTGTTAACCGCTTTAAAATTATATTCATCGCCTACGGCGGCAACCGCATCGGCCCAGGCCATCACACCGGTATAGGTAATCCAGGAACCCGCCGGAATGGTATGCTTATAAATACTCATGTACTTATCCACCCAGGCCTGAGCCTTGGCGTTAGGGGCTATCGGTGCCGGCATACCGGCAGGCATTGTACCGACGATACCATCGGCATCCTTACCCATGGTGCCCAGCACTTCAAGGGGGGTAAGGCTCCACCCGTAGCTGAGGATGGAATTGGTAGGCTTTTTACTGAACTGACGGAAAAAAGTGATGACTTCCTGGGAACTGGGGATCTCGACATGGATGAGTGCCGGGTTGATCCTTCGAATTTTGGTTAAAATTGGGCCCCACTCATTTGTGCCGTAAGGAACGGTTTCACGTTTTACCACTTTCCAGCCTATTCCTGTAAACCGTTTCGCGATGGTATCCCCCACTTCCATACCCCATGTATCATCAGTGGTGATAATTACAATTTTTTTATTGGGATACTCATAGGGCAGGGCCGTGAGCATGTTGAACATGCTGTTCCCCTGATCACCACCGGTATCGGTCATAAAATAGGTATTGTAATATTTTGCAGGATCGCTCTTGTAAACATCCACCGGTGGCGTGGCCCCATCATCACAGAAAAAGGGTGCATCATATTTACCGTATGCGCGGATGTCCTGACCCCAGCCGGCCCAGCCGCCATGGACGGAGGCAACTTTCATTTTGCCGCACAGGTAATCAGCGCCCTGCATGACGACCTCAGGGGCAAACTCCTGGGTGTCAAAGCGAACAATTTCAATCTGTTTCCCGAGTAAACCGCCGGCCTGGTTTATCTCGTTTGTCGCCATCTCAATGCCCTTCCAGTAATTGTCCCCGGAACCAGCATATGCACCGGTCATGGCCAAAGGCACTCCGATTTTGATGGTTTCGGCTGCAAAGGCCCATGGTCCCATAAACATAAAAACTGCCAAAATAATTGCCAACCACTTGACTTTTTTCATTTTACGCCTCCCATTTCATAAAAATACTGCGTTGATATTAAACATCCACTTCTCGTAACGCCCTTTTTCGAAAATTTTAAAAATAGAAACCGTTGCTCTTATTCACCTCCCGGTGCCGCTATAGACGATTTATCTTATATTATGTATTGTTACGGTTTATCGGTGTGGAATTTGACACCATCGAACGGCTATAGACGGTTTATCTTATATTATGTATTGTTACTGTGGCTGTCAAGGCGTCTTATTCACCTCCCGGTGCCGCTATAGACGGTTTATCGGCTGCCACCAACTTTTGCTTTACCGGGGAAAATTTTTGAATCAGACCGATGACACCATCTCGAACAAACAAAACCAGAATGACCACGATAGCGCCCATTATCAGGGGGCGATACATGCCCAATGGCGCCAGGAGCTGGTTAATGGTTACCGTGATAACCGCGCCCACAACAACACCGGGGTATTTGCCGATTCCCCCGATCACCATCATGATCATCAGAATTGTAAAGACATCCATGCTCAGCATTTTTGTCGACAACATCCCCACATAATGTGCATAGAGGGCACCAAACAGGCCTGTTATAAATGAGGTGAGGGCAAACACCATCAATTTGTACTTAAATGCACTGATTCCCAGGCTTGTGGCAAAACTTTCGGAATCTTTCAGGGCGAGAAACGCCGTACCCCAATAGGATTTTATAATCACCGCAAGAACCAGCGTGCAGGCGATGGTCAGAAAAAACGTTAAATAAAAAAACGGCACCAGATGATCTGAGCTGAATGCAATCCCGAACAGTCTGATGGGGGGTATGGTGAGAATTCCCTGGGCACCTCCGCTGCCAATGGCTCTACCGAGGGGGCCCCTTAAAAAAGGAATCATGGTCATATGAACGGCAAATGTCACCAGAGCAACATAGGGTCCGGCAAGCCTGAGGCAGGGCAGGCCCACAATCAACCCGAGCAGGCCTGTAATGAAACCAGCCAGTATGATAGAAAAAACCGGGGGGATGCCCAGTGAAACGGAAAGTATGGCGGAAGCATAGGCGCCCATGACATAAAAGGCGACCTGACCGAAAGAAAAAATGCCGGCAAACCCCATAATCACATCCCAGCAAGAGGCCACAACCGCCCATATCAGGATCATGATCAAAATATTCATGATATAATCGGTGTGCCCGACAAAAAGCGGCATAATACCCATCACACAATAAAAACCGCTTAAAATCAGAATCATGCGTTTTAAGCTCATAATTTACTCTCTTCCCATCAAGCCCCGGGGGCGTACAGCCAGGGTGACTAACAGCAATGTTAAGGTTGCAATCTGTATGTGTATCATTCCAAAATACCATCCAACAAAAGCCTCGAGCATGCCTATAATAAAAGCGGCATACAAACTGCCGCTGATGGAGCCCATGCCGCCGAAAGCCGTAATAACCCATGCTTTTATCATGATATTGGTGCTGCCCATGGGATCAATGAAATTTTTCTGACCGAGCAAAATGCCCCCAAGTCCCACCATGATCGTCGAGATGGCAAATGTGGCCGCAAAAACAAAATCCTTGGGAATTCCCACAATTTGAGCACCGGCAGGATTTTGCGCCACCGCCTGGACCGCCATTCCGATACGGGTATATTTAAGAATCCAGCCAAAACACAGCATACTGACGATGGACAATATAAAGATAGCGATATCCTGCTGAAAAAGAACCACTTCACCAATTTCAAGGGTGCCGTTGATCATACCCGGCAAGGATTTGATGCGGGGTCCGAAGATGGCCTGATACCCAAAATCCATAAAAAGGGACAGGCCCAGGGTCAGCATCATGACCTTCATCTCCCAGTCATCATACTTTCGCAAGGGAGATACCAATACCTTTTCCAACAGGTAGCCCACCATGAAAAAGACAGGAACGGCAACAAAGAAAACAGACAGATAGCCGCCGGCAATCCCCAGTGGGATAAGAAGCAGCCATGCAAAATAGCCCCCCATATTGTAAAAAGAGCCATAGGCGAAGTTAAAGGCCTTGGTCACCCCGTACACCAGTGTCAGGCCAACCGCCATCAAAGCATAGACAGAACCATTAATAAGACCGCTTATGGTTACATCAATTATCTCAAGAAACATTTATGACTCCGTAGAAACCATGCGCTACAGCAATTTTTGAGCACGATACCCCAATTATAATCCAAGGAATATTTCTTTTAACTGCTCATTGTTTAATGCATCATCCTTGCTGCCCTCAAAAGAGATGGCGCCCTCTTCCATAATATAAATCTTATCGGCCATTTCTATTATCTGGGGGATGTTCTGTTCCACCAGAAATACCGTTTTCCCCTGCCTGCTGATCTCCTTTATAATCTTAAAAACCTCCATCCTGTAGCTGGGTTGCAACCCCAGTGCCGGCTCATCAATACAAAGCAGCTCCGCATCAGACATCAGCCCCCTTGCAATGGCCAGCATTTTCGCTTCGCCGCCGCTCATGGTAGAGGCCAATTGTTTTTGACGTTGCATCAGTTTGGGAAAAAGAGACGCCACCCATTCCATATTTTTGTTCTCATTGGCCCTGGCATTTTTGGAGTACGCGCCGAGTTTAAGGTTTTCCCGGACCGTCATATAGGGAAATAATTCACGGTTTTCAGCAATATAGGTAACACCCAGATTCACTATTTTATCCGTTGCTAAACCGATGATATCCTGTCCGTCATACAAGATTTCACCCCTGACTTTTTCCACCAACCCGCAGATTGATTTTAACAACGTGCTTTTCCCATGGCCATTGGGCCCCAGCATGACCACTACCTGGCCCTGGCCCACCTGCACGGAAACATCTTTTAAAACATGAGACTCTCTATAATAGGCATTTAACTTATTTACATTCAGCATGGGAATCACCCAGATAACATTCAATAACCCTGGCGTTACTGGTTACGGCCTCAGGCTCGTCACAGCAGATTTTTGCGCCTGAATCAATAATCAGAAGCTTTTCCGTCAATTCTGTAAGCACTTTCATAAAATGTTCGATAATAATAATCGTGACCCCAAGATCCTGATTAATTTTCTGGATCAGATCCATCAGTTTTATAATCTCATGTGTGTTGGACCCTGCCATAGGCTCGTCCAGCATGAGAATTTCAGGCTTTGTGGCCAGAGCAGCACCGATCATCAGTTTTTTTTTACCCAGCAGATTCAGAAGACCTGTATTTTGGAACCGTTCCTCTTTAAGTCCCACAAACTCTATGATGTCATCCGCATGTCCCAGATCCAGACCGCCTCTGGCACCGAACCGACTGCCAACACGGATGCTTGTTTGCACATCGAGGCTTGGAAATATTTCAGGGATCTGAAAGGTGCGGGCGATACCGGCTTTGGCGATGCGGTGGGGGGCAAGACCGGTGATGGGTTGTCCATCAAATTCGATGGTGCCGTCATAGCTGTAATTGCCGGTAATCAGATTAAATACGGTGGACTTACCGGCGCCGTTGGGTCCTGCAATGCCATATATCTGCCCCTTTTTGACTTCAAAACTCAAGTCATTAACGGCAACAATTTCACCGAATTTTTTGGTAATATTTTTTGCTTTGAGCATGTCAGCTCTCCGTTCGCCTTGCCCTGCATATCACCGGTGCCCGATAAAAAAATGTAGGGCGGTACAATTTTTCAAACTATTTTGGAAACGACCTTACCTTTCGGCTATGGTAAACTTAGCAGAATGTTGGGAAAAACACGACCCCAAAAATTTTAAAAACGAACAACTGTTCATGGGAGAGTCCCTATACTGCGGCCGTATGAGTCTACTTCACCACATGCCGGACAGATACTGATAAAAAAGCAAATTAAGGCCGTGAACAATTAGAAACAGCAGAAATTTAAACTTTTGTGGCTAAAAAACAAATGACTGTATACATACCTATACATCGCAGATATGCATCATATTCTCTTGGAATTCACTTTTTGTCAACAAAAAATTATAAAAAAATAATTGTCAAAACACGACCCGATCTTACGGTTTAAAATAATATCATAATAACAAATCAAACAGTTGACAGGCTGATGATGATAAAAAAATTGTGCCAATCAGGGAGGAAGCAATTATTGAGCCAGAAACATAAAGACTGTTGGATATTGTGAGGTGCAGTTTTTTGGGTGATCGTCTGTAAACGCAAGACTGAATCAAGCAACTCTTTGATTTTAACAGGTTCCATTCATCAATATCTCCAATTTTCTGTTTCCATTTATTTTAAATACAGGCCTGGCGCCCGGAACCGATTAAACCCGGTCCGCAGGCGCCAGTTTCAGATTAGCAAATAGGCTTATGCCGCCCACTGCGATTGAGAACTTCTGCTGATAATTTCGTCCTGAATTTCTTTGCACAGTTCAACAAAAAATGCGCTGTAACCGGCGACCCTGACCATCAGCGATCTGTACTCATCCGGAGATTTCTGTGCCATTAACAGCTTTTCATGGTCGACGCAGTTAAACTGAATATGACCACCGCCCAGCTGATTGTGGGTCCGCAACAGAGCACCAAAATTGGCATACCCTTTTTCATCGGCCAGCATGGAGGGATCTAGTTTCATGTTGTGCAATACGCCAACGGTGGATACCTCCTAGTTGATCTTATCCACTGATTTGATCACAGCCGTCGGGCCATTTAAGTCTGTGCCCTGGGACGGACTGATGCCATCCGCTAATGGCAGGGTGGCGTTCCGCCCACTCGGAAGGGCGCCCACAACCAGCCCCTGGGGGACATGTGAGGACACCGGTAGCGTCCCTAATGCCATGGGGGCGTTCAGGCCGCGGTAGCTTTTAATTTCTTTGCCGGCAAAGTCGATAATCTGTTTGGCAAATTCATCAACATAATCATCGTCATTGCCGTATTTGGGGGCATTCACGCAAAGCTTGCGCACGTCTTCAAAGCCTTTAAAATCTTTTCCCAGGGCTTCACACAGACGGGCCATCGATATGATCCGGTCATCATAGACAAGTTTTTTTACGGCCGCCATGGCATTGGCATAGTCACCGGTACCGGCGATGATGATACCCGGGCCGGAGTTGTATTTCGCACCGCCGAGCATAACGTCTTTGCCGCTTTCAACGCAACCTTCCATCATGGATGATGCCAGCGGTTTTGGCAGATAATCCCGATGCACCTGTTGGGTAAAGACAGTCACAATAGCACTGATGCGAATCAGATACGCCATCTGTTTTTCCACTGCATCGGCAAAGTCTTCGAATGTCTCAAAATTTTTAGGGTCTCCGGTTTCAAGCCCGAGCTTTTTACCGCTAACGGATTGTACACCGTTTGTTAACGCGAATTCTACAGCCATGGGAAAATTGGTCAGACACACGGCACTCCATTGATACAGTTTTCCGCTGATGCCCGGTTCCACGCAACCCACCAAGCAATAGTCCCTGGCGTCTTCAATTTCTACCCCGTAGCTCAACAGCATTTTAATGACTGTGTCGTCGAAATGGACTGCCGGGAATCCGATGCCGGTTTTAACCACCTCCGCGATTTTATTTAAATATTCCTGGGGCGAGTTATTGTGGACCCTGGCAGCAAGGGACGGCTGGTACATTTTAAGGTTCTTGGCGCAATCGAGAATAAGATAGGACAGGTCATTGGTCGCATCACCGCCATCTCTTTTCTGGCCGCCCACAACAACATTTTGAAAGGCCATGTAACCGGCATAGTACATCGAAGCGAACTCGTTGAGCACCCATGGAATTTCATTGAATTTCATCAGGAAACAATAGACCAGTTCCACAGCATCTTCCCGGTTAATTGTGCCGTTTGCCATCTCCTTTTCATACAAGGGATAGAGATATTGATCAATGCGGCCCGGGGAGTAAGACGGCGCGTTTTCTTCGAAAAAATGGCCCACCTGGCCAAACCAGATCATCTGCAAGGCTTCCTGAAAGCTTGCCGGCGGGTTTCCGGGTATTCTATCGCAAACAGCGGCAATTTGTGAAAGTTCTTTTTTTCGCCGACGGTCTGTTTCCTTTTCGGCAAGCGTGCGTGCCAGATCAGCATAGCGTTTACCCAAAAGCACCATGGCATCACAGATCATGATGACCGATTTAAGAAAATAGATGGAGTCCGTATGCTCTGGAACAGCAATATCATATTTTTCCAGCTGGGCCTGAGCCTCTTTTTTGATTTCGTTAAATCCTTTTTTTATCAAAATATTGGCATATCCCGGCGGATATTCGCCTGCCCCGTTGGTGGCTTTGAGCTCCGCATCGATAATGCCGCTTTCAAGGGTCAACGGCAGGATGCCGATTTCTTTCAACTGACTGTAAACCTTTTCATCGACGGACTTTCCTTTCCAAAACGGAAAAATTTCATCTTTGAAAAATTTCTTGTCCGCTTCATCAATCAGGTACGGATCCTGGGCTCTTTCATGTATGGTTTCCAGCTCTCTTTCAAGCCATCGCCAGGATATTTCCGGGCACAAAACACCCGCCCGCGACTTACCGGAAGGATGCCCAACAATCAATTCGTCCTCTCCAATGTAAATCGGCACGGTTTCGCAAGCCCGGTAAAATGCTTTGGCCCGTAAAAGCTTGGATGGCAAATCAGGATTTTCCCTGTAGACATCAGTCGTCGCTTTTGCTCTATGGATGGATATTGACGGCTTTATCTTTAAGAATCGCTCCTTCATTCGCTGGATTCGACCGGGCAGGAAGCTGTCTGTTTTATTTTCAGCATTTAAATTCATTATTTCACCTCCGTTGTTTTTGTTTGATAAAAAAATTATGATACATCTGTCTCAGATCCGTCATAAGCATTAACGGATACGCGAAAAA
>CAZFXX010000074.1:0-931 GCA_964522985.1 uncultured Desulfobacteraceae bacterium | reverse complement strand
CACCTCTCACCTACATAATGAATTAGATAAAATAAATAAAATTCAATCAAATATACTCTATTCTCGAATCAAACCCGAATGATTGAACCACTTTTTCCAGTTTCTCGCTATCAGCGGCAAGCGGGGTTTCAATCATCTCCAAACCATAAACGCGGTTAAGGGCTTTATATTTATTCACTCCCAGTTTGTGGTAGGGAAGCAGTTCAACCCTCTTGACAGAGCCTTGTGTGTCATGTTTCGCCAAAAAAGTGCAAATGCCATTTATGGTATCTGGATCATTGTTGAATCCAGGAATTAAAGGAATTCGAATGACAACTGAAACGTCTTTGGTTAACAATTTGGACAGATTCTGCAAGATAGGGGTGTTCATTTTACCGGTAAATTTTTGATGTTTCACAGGATCGATATGCTTGACGTCAAAAAACAGCAAATCCAGACAGGGCAGTACCTTTTCGAACACCCCCCAATCGGTGTACCCACAGGTTTCAATCGCCGTGTGAATACCTATTTCTTTTAGCCGGGCAAGTAAGGCATGGAGGAACTCGGGCTGCATCGTCGGTTCCCCACCACCGATGGTTACCCCACCGCCTGAATTAAGGTAGAACAGGTAATCTTGCTTTACTATTGACACAACATCTTCGACAGCAACATGCTTTCCGGCAAGCCGTATTGCACTGTGTGGGCAGGATTCTACACAAACACCGCAGGCAATACAATTGGTTTTATCGTATATTCGCCGCTCGCCCTCTATTCTGATGCAATCGTTTGGGCATACGTCTGCACATTTTCCACAAAAACTGCAAAGATCCTTATAGTGCATCAGTTCAAATTGCCTGTGCTGGCTTTCGGGATTTGAACACCACTTGCAGTGAAGGGGGGCACTGGTTCAGTTTAATAGGTAAAACATTACCTTAAAATTTAACAAGTTAAG
>CAZFXX010000073.1:0-11607 GCA_964522985.1 uncultured Desulfobacteraceae bacterium | reverse complement strand
GCGGGATGGTTTGCTTTATGGGCTGAAAATTAACAATGCAGGTGGAGGGTATGGGGCGGATGTAATGCGGGTAGATGATACTGAGAATAGATTCGGTTATTTCAGGGAAATCATCTTCTATTTTTTTGTGGATTCGTCCGCTGATAAATGCAAACGCCTCGATCAGTCGCTCTGTATGGGGATCGTCACACTTGTCGGGTTCAAGTTGCAGCCGACCGGCAATCTTGGGGTATTTTTTTGCGAATTCCGCGCCCATCTCGCGGACAAATGTCAGTTCGCGTTCATAATAATTTAAAAGGTTATCTTCCATATTTTCAACAAGTTAACAATTCTTTTGGGCCTGATACCCTGTTTATACTTGATGATCAGGTTTTTTGGCTTGACATGGAATCTTAAAATATAATGGTTGCGTCAGGTAAAAAAATGCCGGATTCCGAGTTGACGGAATCCTTTCTCGTTTAAATACGTTGCTTACCATTAATGATTCTTATATACGATTATTAAATGAAAATCACTAAAAATCTTGTTATATTACAATTGTGCTATTAACAAAGCAATTATAGAATATGATGTTAAAAGAATTTCATATGGAGATGTCATAGAAAAAATACAAAATGGTCATGACCACACAAATGTATAAGAGCGTCATCCCGCTACCTGCCTTGACATAATCGATTACCTTGTAACCGCCCGGTCTCATGACCAGCGCATTGACCTGGTGAGTGGGGAAAATAAAGGTGTTTGATGCGGCTATGGCAACAAGCAATGCCGCCATTCTTGGATCAGCATTGTATTGAACCGCCATGTTCATAGCAAGGGGGATCATGAGTACGGTAGCACCGACGTTGGAGGTCACCAGGGTAAAAAAAGAGGTTAAACTCCCTATGAGTAAAAATAGAACAAAAGGTGTCAGTGTCCCCGGCATAAGATTGGCAATGGATGTGGATAAATAAAGTGCGGCACCTGTTTTTTCAAAGGCAAGCCCTAAAGGTATCAGGCCGGCCAGCAGAAAAACAGTCATCCAGTCAACACCACGATATGCCTCGTCAATGCTCAGAACTTTGGTGAGAATCATACTGACAGCACCCGATAGTAATGCTACAGACAATTGGATTTTTAGTCCAAGCGCTAGAACAAGCGCCAAAACCAGGCAGCTAATGGCAAGTCCTGCTTTTTCCGGGTGTATGATTTCACCCCGGATATGCTCGGTAAAGGCAAAGTCTTTTTTGCGTTGTAATAAATGAAATTTCTCCCATTGGCCAAAAAAGAGTAACGCGTCTCCGGTTTGAATTTTTGTTTCAGAGATATTCTCAAACAAAACATTATTTTTTCTGAATAAAGCCAGCGGGTTGACCTGGAATATTTTTCTGAAATAAGCCTGGTGCAGTGTTTTCCCGACCAGTTCAGACCGGGGTCTTACAATAGCCTCGCTGATACCGGCGTTGTCAGGGGATAACACCTCATTTAATCTGTTGAGTTCATTACAAAGTTCCCATTCCATATTTTTTACAAGATTTTTTATATTATTCGCGTTGCTGATGACACCTATAATATCTCCGGGTTCAATAATATCTGACCGGGCAGGGACGGTCACCCTGTATCTGCCATCTCGCTCTCCCTGTTTATAAATACAAATAACCGTTGAATGATACAAGGGCCTGATTTTCAACTCGTCCAGTCGTTTTGTTTCAAAATTTAACGGAATATTCACCTCATAGACATTGTGAATTTCTTCCCCATAGGTGTATTCAAGATCGTGGTTCAGCAGATGGTCAGGGCCTGCATTTGATTTTACCTTTGGTAATATGAACCTTCCAAAAAGAATGAAATACAGGATTGCCGATATAACAAGGGCGATGCCGATAGGTGTTACACTGAAAAGTCCAAAAGCTTCAAATGGCCTGTCTCCTAAGATTGCCTGGTTGTTTGACCACCAGGATGCCATCAGATCATTTAACAGGATTAATGGACTTGAACCCACCAGCGTGATACATCCACCCATAACAGCACAAAATCCCATGGGGATCAGGATTTTTGAAATGGGTACATTCAATTGCCGGCAGATCCTGCTGGTGGCCGGTAAAAAAAGGGCTGCAGCGCCAATGTTCTGCATAAAACCGGAGATAAACGCCACGGTTCCGGCAATCAGTGGCATGATACGTATTTCACTTTTTCCGGCAAATTTTATGATATGCCTGACAAAAATATTCATGGCACCTGTTTTATCAAGCCCTTCCCCAATGATGATAACGGCGATGATTGAGACAACGGCATTTGAACTTAAGCCGCTGATGGCCTGGGATGCTGTTATCACACCGGATAGGGGAAGAAGCACCATCATTAAAAGCCCGACCATATCAACTCTTACGATTTCAAAGATAAATAAAATTGTTACAAAAAGTAAAAACCCGAATACAATCATCATATCCGAGGTCATTTCAAGAGGTGGCATTTTTTTCCTATAAATTAATTGCAATGAATTAAACCACCGGCTCTGGCCGTGCGACCGAGAAGGTGCTGCCGATCCGGCGAGAATAAATATACGCACTCAATAGCGGCGGAATAACGTATTTTTGAAATTCGACTTATTACGAATTTATCAACATTGGGTGTTCGATATTCATAGCCTTTCAGGATGGCTGCATCCTTTATCATAAATTACAAATGAGTGAACTCGAAGTGTTTTCAGCCCCCCTGAAGGGGTTTCATCAAAGCATGCCCCATGGGCGTGGTAGATGATTTTGTTTATCATGTCAATATTTTTTCCTTTTCCGACCCTTATTCTTCACCGCGGGAAAACCATGCGTTTGTGTCTATCCGGAAATGAGGATTTTTGTCCAAGATATAGGCATTGGGGAAAAATAACCTTTAGACATATGTTTGATATTCCGATGATTATTTTTGTGCATACCAATGAGGTCGGGCAAAAAAACCATTTCTGGACGGACATAAATTACTCTTCATTGTCGGCAGGTGGCCTGTTCTTTACAACATACGTAAGTGTAATTTTGTCTGGCGAACCGGGAACGATCTTTAATGAAGCAGGGCTCAGGGCGGGTTTGACCGTGATTTCGCCTGATTGTTTAATACTGTCAAGCTGAATTTTTTCAGTGTAGATCGTTGTTATTTTATTTAAAATATTTTTGGCGCCGATAATTTTGATCCTCTCCGGTGCAAGCGTTGCACTTGCGATTATCAGACTTTCAGGCAGTTTGCCGATCCAGTCCGCCTGGATCGGCAGATTTTTTTCTATGGAAACATCCAGCGTCACTTTTACTACCGTAGGCGTCACTTTTTTTAATAACACTCCGGGCGGCAACGTGATGTCTTCCGGGGTAATGGTTACTGTATTTTTCCCGACAACCGCCTTGCTCAGGTCCAGTCGTACATTGACCTGTTCGGGACGAATGGATTTGATAAGATTCCCGGAGCCGCTGAGGTTCAGGCTGACTTCATTGATAGAGGTCTCCAGAATCTGCATTTGGGGACTGCGGTTCATATATTCGACGGGAATTTCAAGTGTGACCAGGGTTTCAAGGCCGCGTGCAAAACTAAACCAGATTCCTGAAACGAAAAAAAAAGCAAGGACAGCGGCCCATCCTAAACGAAGATTTTCCTTTTTACGGGATGAGATATGCTTTGTCGACATTCCGACATGATCT
Organism: uncultured Desulfobacteraceae bacterium; assembly: GCA_964522985.1. Classification (GTDB taxonomy): domain Bacteria; phylum Desulfobacterota; class Desulfobacteria; order Desulfobacterales; family 4572-123; genus 4572-123. The sequence continues at coordinate 7,945 of CAZFXX010000073.1, read as the reverse complement.
TCAAGTATCTGGGCCAGTTCCAAATTGTCATGGATATCGATTATACGATCTTCTTTGGCGACCACCACCTTACCGCGTTCTTCGGATACAACGATTACCAGCGCATCAGTCTGCTCGGCCAGACCGGCGGCGGCCCGGTGGCGGGTTCCGTAATAGGATGGTAAATTCTGGCGTTTTGATAACGGCAGGATCACCCCGACCTCGGTAATGCGGTCACCCATTATAATGGCAGCGCCGTCATGGACCGGGTTGTCATGCCAGAAAATACTGAGAATCATCTCTTTTGATATCTGGCCGTGCCAGGTGATACCGCTTTGGGTAAACTCCTTTAAATCTTCGGCTGCCGGGAAAACCAGTAGTGCTCCGCTGCGTCGGCGCGATAATTCGTAAATGCTTTCGATCACGATCTCTACAGGCGTTTTTATTGTTTGATAGTGCAGGCCCCAGAGAATGGTTTTTATATTCTTGGTCTGCAAAACACTGCGAATTTCATTTTTAAACACAATGATAATAATGAGTGCGGCAAATGCGATGATTCCCTGGAAGGCCAGACTGGTTACGATAAGGCCTATTGCAGCGGCAATGCGTTGAAGAATCCAGAGCAGGGTAATGCCGGCAAGGACTCGAAATACATTGGTGCCGCGGAGAAGAACATATAATCGAAAAAGGATGTAACTGTTCAAGGTAATATCGACGATGTCCTGCCACCGGATGCTGTTTAAAAATAGGATAAAATCGTATTGCATATCAATCCGTGATGCTGAAGCGAAGTGTTTTAAAAATTTTTCCCTGAAGATCACTGATCTCAATAAACCAGGGACCTTTGTCCATTTCCCGCAACTGAATACTGCTGAAGGTGGACCATTTCGGCGATTTGAGAAAGAGCTTTTTCCGGGTGACCATTCGGCCCCGGTAAAACCAGTTGTGAAGGATAAACATATTTTCCGGTACCGGATCAAATGCGGTAAAACAGGAGATTTTGCCGCTGCCGATGGAAAACACGACGGCCGGATTTACAGGGGAATAATTTTTAACGCCGTCACACATGACTGCCTGAACAAGTAATGCTTTGTTACCTGGCCCGACCGGCGATAAATCAGCTATTGATTGCGGATAGACCGGTGCCAGGCTTGTGACAAATAATACCAAAAAGAAAAAAGTTTTAGTTTTCATTATATTTTTTTCGAAAATTCGCGTATATAAATGGTATTGATGCAGCACATTTTTTCTTTTATTGTATAAACAGCTTTGCATCTGACGTGTCAATGGAAATCTGAAGCGAAAGCGTTGTAAAAAAAGCTTCACTTTTTTATGGGTAGGGGTTATAGGCTTGATACAAATAATAATTAGGCTTGGAGACTGTTTATAAAATATCAACTATGTTATAATGTAATTATAACATAATCAAGGAGGCGAACAAGTGGCAAAATTACCTGAAGTTGCAATCAATGCCTGGGACGTACATGAAGGCCCCGTAGTATTTACAACCGTCAATAAAAAAGGAATGCCCAATACAATCTATGCCGTTTGTGCACAAAGAATTGGTGATGAGAAGATCGTGGTGGCCAACAATAAAATGCACAAAACCCTGGAGAACGTTAAGGCCGGAACCAAAGCCACCATTTTATATATTACAGACGAGAAAAAATCATTCCAGGTCAAGGGAACACTGGATTATTTTACCAGGGGCGATATTTATGATGATATGAAAAGCATGTGGTTGGATAAAAAATATCCGGGGTATGGGGCGGTTGTGCTTACCATCGAAGAGGTATACAGCGGTGCCGAACAACTGGCCTGATCAGTATGGCAAAACTGCCGGGAATACAAGGGGATGATAAGTGTCTGATAAACCGTCATATGAAGCGTTGGAAAATCGTATCAGACTGATAGACGAGCAGGCTCGGTCACTACGAAAAATAGATGGACTTCTGCAGGTGTCTGAAAAAAAATACCGCACGATTTTTGACAGTTCTCCGGATGCTGTTTTGATCGTTCATGGCATCACAGGAGAGATCATCGATGCGAATAAAACGCTATGTACAACTCTGGGATATGATATTAAATATCTGCTCGGCAAACATTTTAATACTTTATTCTATCATAAAAACGATTTATCTAAAGCGGAACTGTTGCGTAAAATAACTGTCGGGGATGCAGTTTTCAACACCAATTGCAAAGCAGCAGATGATACAATCTCACCCATGGAACTGATGGCACGGATGATTCCATGGGTCGGCGGGCAGGCCATTATCGTCACTTTGCGGGATGCTTCAGAGCGCCGGAAAATTGAAGCCATGCAAGAAAGCCGGCAGGTATTTATTGCTCTGGGCGATTCAGTGAAAGATGCAATTTTAATGATGGATAATGAGGGCCGGGTTTCCTACATGAACAAATCCGCACGGGCGATGTTCGGGTATTCAAATGAGGAGATTATCGGCATGCCGCTGCACGAGACCTTGGCTTCCCCCGAATATGCCGGGGATTATACGCGGGGATTTCATCATTTTAAAACAATCGGCCAGGGGGGTGCCATCGGAAAATCTCTTGAGGTTGAGGCTCTGCACAGGGACGGCAGGGTTATTCCCATTGAACTTTCCCTGTCGGCGGTTAAAATACGCGATCACTGGCATGCAATCGGTATTTTAAGAGATATCTCCGGGCACAGGCAGGCTGGAGAAGATCGCCTGAGAAGGGAAAAGCTCGTAGGGGTTCTTGAAATGGCGGGGGCCGTCTGTCATGAACTAAATCAGCCGCTGCATGTCATCGGCGGATATTCCGAATTGCTGCAGTTGAAGATGCATGAAAATGATCCTTTGTACCCAAAGTTAAAAATTATTACCGAACAGGTGGCAACGCTTGGTGCAATTACAGCCAAACTTTCAAAGATCACCACCTATGAGACCTGTGACTATATTGGCGGAAAGAAAATAATCGACATCGATAAATCTGCAAAACTACCTTCGTTTTGATGCCACCACGGAATTGACAACAAACCTGACACCATGGCCGGCAGGACCCGAAAAAAGACCTCTTCCCCTGCGTTGCTGCAGGCCACCCATCACACTGGCGTTGAACAGCCATTTTTAACCGATAATTGCAGCTAACTAAACCACGGGCCGCCCGTGTGACCCGGAACGGTCTCACCGTTTCGGCGAGAATAAATAGACTTTCTCAATAGCTGCAGAATAAGGCCTTTTTTGAATATCGAATATCGAACAGGGAAGGTCGACTGCCGAAATAAGAAATCACTTTGTTCCGCCATTTTATAAACACTTTACGGTGAGACTGGAACTTGATTTCGGGTAGATCATGTATTACCATTGAAGAAAATTCAATAGGGAGGCGGCAATGAAAAAAACATTTATTTTGATTTTAGTAGCTGGGGTGCTCCTTTGTATCCCTTTTGTTTCGGCTGAATCCGTGCCGGCGGCAGACCGTAATTTAATTCTTACCGATGGTGGGGCCGAGGTGACCGGTGAAAACGATTCCGTTAAAATTACCATTGCCGTTGTCACCCAGGGACGGAATCTGGAGGCGGTCAGCGCAGCAAACATGGACATCACCGGTAAAGTCATTTTGGCCGTCAAATCGTTGAATATTGAACGTCTTACACTCAAGACCATTGATTACCGGGTCACGCCCCAAAGGGATTACAAGGCAAAACCGCCCAATATCAAGGGGTATGAAGTGCACAATGGCGTTACGGTGACCCTTGAAGGGTTTGCATCGGACCGTTTATCCGGGCATGCTGCGATCATTGTCGCAAAAGCGCTTGAAAAAGGTGCCAACAACATTCACAGCATCAAATTTTACATAAAAGATAGAACGCTTCTGGAACACAGGGCCCTTGCTCTTGCCACCCGGCAGGCCATAACCCGGGCTGAAACCCTGGCCGGTGCCGCCGGTGTCAAGTTAAAACGAATTGTCTCATTAAGTACCTATCCGGTCCACAGCCCGCCCATGCCAAATACGTTTCGCAGGGCCGGCATACAGGCAACGGCCGAGTCAATGGTGCCGCCCATGGAGCCTGGAGAAAGCCGAATTCGTGTCCAGGTCAGTCTTGCCTACGAAATCGAATAACGCAAATTCAGATAAACCGGAAACAACAAATTACAAGCACCAGATAACAACAAATTCCAAATTACACTGTCCAAATATCAAACAAGATCAAAAGCCATTAGATTAATTCCATATAGTCTTGAATTGTTGTGCATTTTGGTCTCTTCCGGTCTTGGAATTTAAAATTTTAATCATTGTGATTTTGTTGACATAAAAACACGTATTTAAATACGGGGGATCGATGTCGATCATGAGAAAAAATAGTTCAACGGATATAAAAAATGTGGAAATCGAGAAGGAACCTGTTGAGCTTTACAAAATACTCAAGTTTGAAAACCTGGTCGGCAGCGGGGGAGAGGCAAAATTTGTGATTACTCAAGGGTTTGTACTTGTGAACAGTAAAAAAGAAACCCGAAAACGGAAAAAAATTTTTTCGGGCGATATCATTGAATATCATCACGAACGGATCCGGGTCGTTGTTCAATGACAAGAGAAGAAAGGAGGCTGCATGAATGATCTGAAAGCTGAAAGCGGAATACACCAGGTGAGGACGCAGCTTGCCAAGCTGCTTGCTGAAACCGTGAACCGCTTTTTATCAAAACTTACGCTTGAGATCGATAAAGAGATCATCACGGAACTCGAGGAACGGATCGCCGCCCTGATGTTCAACGAACAGGTCAACGATACACCGGCGGTCCAATATCTGGCCGTTTGGGAAGATGGCTGTAAAGAAATTACGCATCTTTACATGAGTCCGAAAATAAAAGAACTTTTGGGCTATTCTGCAGAAGAACTCGGCCGTATCGGATACGACAATATCGTTGGCAGCGATATCTTGAGCTTTTACAAGGACAAAGACCATGTCGAGGAAAAAATTATTCCGGTTCCGATAGCCAAGGAAAAGCGGAAGGCGGGATTTTTGGGAAATCGAAAATGGGAGGGTTTTTACAAACTTACGAAAAAAGACGGCACGGAAATCTGGGTCATCGATAAGGCCGTTATTATAAAATTCAGAAATAACATAAAGAAAAATGTGATTTGTGTCTCGGGGGGGCTTTTGCTTGAAACAACCCACGTCCTTGCCGGCAGGTAGTGTTCGCTCCGAAGCCGAATCAGGGGTAAGCGCAAGGAAAAGTAGCTGCAACGATGAGCAAAGCCAATCTCATATCTTTCATGCCTCGTCAAAATCTTTGATTTTTTGTCCGACAGGTCATGCCCGTTATTGATAAACTGTGAACCGTGAGCTGAAAACCGCGAACGGTTGCTATCTGTCTAAGGCGCCAGACTTTTTGACACCACCTTGATGGGATGCCGCACCGTCCCGGCCCCCAGTTGCTCAAGCTGCATTTGGCAGGTCGGGCAGTCAGTGACCGTGAGCTGCGGTTTAGATGCCTTGAGTTTGTTGATCATGTCAGAACCTATCCTGGTGCTCAAATCATAGTTTGCAGCATACAGGCCCCAGGTTCCGGCCATACCACAGCAGTGGCTGTCCAGATTTTCGACACTGATGTCCTTTATCCGGGAAAGCATTTTTACCGAACTATCGGGTTCAGGCTGAACCTTCAGGTGGCAGGGCGTATGATATGACAACTGGAGCGGATAAGGCCTTGATTTTAACCGAAGGGCATGATTATTGACAAGCCGACTGATGTGAATCACCTTACCGGCAATTTTTTTCACTAGGGGACCTTTTACCACATCGGCCCATTCTTTCATTAGCGCAAGTCCGCAGGATGAGCAGGTGACCACAATGTGATCGACCTGATCCAGTAAAGGACCCCATGCTGCCAGGTTTTTTTCAATAGCGGTCCGGGCCTGGGGCACCATGCCCTTGCTGAGCATCGGCAGCGCGCAGCAGTGCTGCCTGGGCGTGTAGACCGTCATCCCCATCCGGGTTAACACCGTTATGGCGGCTTCGCCGATCTCCGGTCGTATATAGGATGCATAACAGCCTGTAAAATAAAGGACCTTAATGTCTCCGCTGCCTTCTTTAATGCCTGTCCTCTCGGCCAGGCAGCGGCGGGCAAGGGGGTCAATCTCTCGCTTGGCGCTAATTCCGGTCAACATTTCACCCGCTTTGCGAATTATTTTAGAGTCCATCACATGGGTTATTATCGGTGAAATTTTTCGTGTGGTGCGTCCGGCAAGCTCTATACTGGTTACCAGATGGCTTGACAAAGGAGTACCGAACTGTTTTGCATACTGTGCCCTGGCTTCCATGGCCATCTTTGGGATGTTTACATTGGAAGGACATTCATGATAACAGCTCCCACAGGCGATGCAGGTATTGATAACCTGTTGAAACGCCCGGTCAAATAACGCCCTGTCCTCGACTGCGCCGCTGATCAGGGCTCGAAGGATGTTTGCTTTGGCTTTTGGAGAAGCGGCCTCATCCCGGGTAAATTTGTATACCGGGCACATACGGGTGGCGGTTGTGACGGTGGTACATTTGGTGCATCCGTGGCATTTTTCAACTTCATTGATAAAGCCTTCAGGCCAGCGCAGTTGCATTTTTTTAAAATCCCTGCTGCCGTAGTTTTCACCGTAGCGCAAGGTGTCCCATATCGGCTTAGGCGCATCACTCGTTTTGATGGCGGGATTCAAGGTGTTGTTCGGGTCCAGCAGTCGTTTGGTTTCATGAAAAAAAGGGTAGATATCCGGATACTGCCGGCTGATATAGGCGCTCCGGAGCCTGCCGTCCCCGTGTTCTCCAGAGATCGATCCGCCTAAACCCCGGACCAGTTGAAAAACTTCGTCGGCCAGGATTTTAAGCAGGGCAATATCTGATGGCTTTTTGAGATTCAGCAATGGTCTTGTATGCATCAGCCCCTTGGCAATGTGACCGTAAACGACAAAGTCAACATTGTGGGATTTGAGTATCCCGTAGATGCCGTCAAAATATTCCACAAGCCTGTTAATGGGCACGGCGGCATCTTCAATCAGGGCCAAAATCTTTTTGTCACTTTTTATTTTGTAAAGAATCGGGACGGCTGCCCTTCGAATCGCCCAGAAATTTTCCTTTTCCTCATTCGAAACCGCTATATGGGCATTTGTGGTCAGTTTTTCCCTTTGGAGCAGGTCCATTGCACTTCGGGCCTGTGAAAGGCAACGGTCCGGGCGGGATGAATCAAATTTGATCAAAAGCACGTTATCGATATTATCGGGGATCTTATCTTTAAGGCTGCGTTCGTTTTTTTTTGCAAAGTTGAGAATGGACTTGTCCATGACCTCGATGCCGGACGGTGTCATGGGTAGAATCATCTGTACTGCACGAACCGAATCAACGATATTATTGAAAAAAGCAACCACAAGGCTGTCAAAAGGGGGTTTATCGGCAAGGCGGAATTTTAGTCGGGTGGCAATGCCAAGGGTCCCTTCCGATCCTGAAAACAGGTTTTCCAGATAAAGGCGGCCCTCTTGTACCAGTTTTCTAAGATTGTATCCCGATACATTGTGTCGCACGTTCGGATATGATTTTTCTATAATTTCAGTAAGTTTTGTATATAATTGAAAGAGTTCCTTGAGGTTTTTCGGAAGATCGTGGAATGCTGTTTCCGAGATATCAGACAAGGTGATGATCCGGCCTGAGGCAAGAACGATCTGTGCATCGGCAATATAGTCGGAGACATTGCCGTACTTGACCGAATGGGCACCGCTGGCATTGGTGGCATACATTCCGCCAAAGCTTGCGTATTCGCCGCTGGAGGGATCCGGCGGGAAAAATAGACCGTTGTCCTTGAGTGCTGCATTGAGCTCGCCGAATCGAAAACCCGGCTCGCACTCAAAATTTTTTTTATCCAAATCGATTTTAATGAGCTGGTTCATATATTTTGTAAAATCAAGGACAATGCCCTTGCCCACGGCTGATCCGCAAAGCCCGCTG
>CAZFXX010000072.1:0-11641 GCA_964522985.1 uncultured Desulfobacteraceae bacterium | reverse complement strand
CCTCATGCTTTATTTTTTGACATAAAAAACAAGAATTTCAGAAATTAGATACTAAAGTTCTATGTTTTCAAATAAGAAGATGATGATTGGCGGCGTAATTTTATTGGTAATCGCCAATATCGTAATTCTTTCCATCACCAGCCGGCGACACCATTCTGCATCCAGCCCGGGCCCTGTCCTGATCGGAATTGTTGCTCCGTTTCAGGAAGGTGCAACCCGATCAATTCATTTTACAGGCGATATCTGGCGTCATTATTTTTCACTGGTCTCAGTTGCCCGGGAGAACGATAACCTCAGGCAGGCACTGGCCCGGGCCGTTCAGGAAAATAATATGCAACGTGAGACAACACTGACCAACCAGCGCCTCCGCAGCCTTATCAATTTCACGAAAACCATTTCCGATAAACAGGTTGCCGCTGAAGTCATCGGTCTTGACCCATCTTTCTGGTTTAGAAGCGTCACCATTAACAAGGGTAAACTCGACGGTGTCTTAAAAGGAATGCCGGTGGTGATTCCGGACGGTATTGTCGGCCAGATTGCAAAGGTGTCCGGCCATTACGCTATGGTTCTGCTGGCAATTGACCGCAATAGCGCAGTAGATGCCTTTGTTCAAGATTCCAGAGCAAGGGGCATTATAAAAGGTAATTCCAGTGAACAATATCGTTTTAAATATGTTTTGCGTAAGAATGATGTCCAGGTTGGTGATACGATTATTTCATCGGGTATGGACGGTGTTTTTCCAAAAGGGATTCGGATCGGGCATGTAACGGATATTGTAAGGCGCAATTCAGGTATTTTCCAGGAAGTTACGGTTACCCCCGATGTCGATTTCGAAAAGCTTGAAGAGGTATTGATCATATTAACTCCGCCGCAGGGCAGCTTCCCGGAAGCAAAATGATATTTTTATTTTATATTCTAATTACTTTTTGTATCATCGTACTACAGACGGCAGTTGTTCCCCTGTTCTTTACAACCCGGGGGTTTTATGACCTGCTGATTCCCTTTGTGGTTTATGCCGGTTTTTTCCGACCCCTTGCCGAGGGTCTGTCTCTCATCGTCCTGCTGGGCCTTATTATGGATTGCCTTTCTGCAAGCCCCTTCGGATTATACATTACGGTTTATGTGTGGTTGTATGCAGGGGCAAGATGGCTTATCAGGTTTTTGCATGCCCATAGCGGCGTGGTCATATTTTTTACTGTCGCGGTCGGCGTATTGTTTGAAAATGTCCTTTGGCTGCTGACCATAACTTTTTTGGGCGGGATGGAAATTATATCATTTTCGGTGATTGTGAACGGTGTCTCCCGACAGGTTTTATGGGCACTTTTCACCGGACCATTTTTTTTATTTGGATATATGCAGATCCCGCGGTTGATGAAGAGATAACGGGTTGCAGGTTTCAGGAACCGGGAAAGGAGTCGGTTTTTTAAATTTTGGATCAATACCTAAACACGGCTGACAGCGACTGGTTCAAGCAACGGTTGACAGGTATATTGTTTTGTGTTGTTGGTGCCTTTGTTTTACTGGCAGCCCGTCTTTTTTACCTCCAGATTCTTGAGGGGGAGGAGTTTCGAAGACTTTCGGAAAACAATTGTATCCGGCTTCAGAGCATTGATGCACCGCGGGGGTTGATTTTTGATCGCAATAGCAAGTTGCTGGTGGACAACCGTCCGGCGTTTAATCTGAGTATTGTACCTATGGATGCCAAACCTGTTGAAGCTACCCTGAAAAAAATAGCCCGGTACAGTAATGTCGGAGAAACGGAAATGATATCTAAATTTCCGTTGACTAAAATATCCCGGTCCTATAATCCGGTTTTATTGCAGCCGGATATCGGGCGGGATACACTGGCTGCCATGGAAGTGCATGGTTTCGATCTGCCCGGTGTTTTAATTAATGTCACCCCCTGTCGTGAATACATCTATAAAAAAAGTGTTTCCCACTTGCTTGGCTATCTGGGCCAGATCAGTATCAGTGAACTCAGATCCGATAAATATTCAGGATGCCGAACCGGCGAGTTTGTCGGTAAGTTCGGTGTGGAAAAAAGCTGTGAAATGTTTTTGCGCGGAAAGCGCGGTGGGCGTCAGGTTGAGGTGAATGCCAAAGGCCAGGTGATCAAAGTCATGAAGACCGTGGCTGCCAGACCGGGGCATAATATTTTTCTGACGATTGACGAGCGGCTGCAGCAGCTTGCCGAAACGTTGCTTAATGGGATGACCGGTTCCGTGGCGGCAATGGACCCTCGAACGGGTGAGGTCCTGGCCATGGCCAGTAATCCTGCTTTTGATCCAAATGATTTCGTGACCGGGTTGTCCCATGAAAAATGGAATGCGCTTACCAATGATTCATTACGTCCCATGGAAAACAAGGTGACCCAGGCCGGGTATCCGCCGGCATCCACCTATAAGATCATTACGGCTATGGCAGGACTGGAAGAGGGGGTTATTGACGACAAGACGTCGTTTTTCTGCTCCGGGCAGTTAAGGTTCGGAGACCGGGTGTTTCGGTGCTGGAACAAGTATGGACACGGAAAAGTCTCTGTGGTCAAGGCTTTAGCCGAGTCGTGCGATGTCTTTTTTTATCAGGTGGGCCTGAACTTGGGCATAGAGCGACTGGCCTGGTATGCTAAGGCCTGCGGTCTGGGAAAATCAACCGGGATTGCACTGTCTAACGAAAATAAAGGGCTGGTACCGACCACCATGTGGAAGAAAAAACGGATCGGCCGCCCCTGGTACAGGGGTGAAACATTGTCCGTGGCCATCGGCCAGGGATATAATGTTGTTACCCCGCTGCAGATGCTGGTACTGACATCGGCTGTGGCCAACGGGGGGGAGCTGTATCGCCCCTTGATTATAAAAAAGATTGTATCTGCCGATGGCAATATAATCGAAAAAGCCCGGAGTCATGTGACCGGCAGACTGCCGGTCAGTAAAAAAAATATGGAACTGATTCGAAAAGGGCTTTGGGAGGTTGTCAACGGTCGTCGTGGAACCGCTAGAGCTGTAAAGCTTAAAACCCTTGAATTCAGCGGTAAAACAGGGACGGCCCAGGTGGTGGGACGGAAAAAGAATGATGCGGCCGACGGCAGTGAAGATGCCGAAGATCCTGTAAAACCGCATGCCTGGTTTGTGGCGTATGCCCCGTCCGTTGATCCGGTTATAGCGATTGTGGTCATGATCGAGCATGGCGAACACGGATCGAGTACGGCTGCGCCCATTGCAGGGAAACTGATTGATGCCTATCTGGGTGGCGCTGAAAATGGTGCTGGATTGATGACCGGGGATTTCCCCGCTGCTGAAAACAATCAGGGCAGGATCTTACCTGGAGGAGCGTGATACCCATGTTTGATCGACGTCTGGCGGAAAATTTTGACTGGGTTCTACTTGGGATTACCCTGGCCCTGGGCATGCTCGGGTTGATAATTCTGTACAGTGCGGTCACAGCGGGCATTCCGGATCCCCAGAAAACACTGTGTATAAAGCAGTTGATCTGGTATTGTACCGGTCTGGTCGCGATTCTGATTATTATTATGTTTAATTACAAGCTGCTGGATCAATGGGCCTATGCGATCTACGCCGGAGGCATTGTACTGCTGATCCTGGTAATGTTTTTCGGTAGATATGTTGCCGGCTCCAGACGCTGGTTGGCCATAGGACCTGTATCCGTGCAGCCGTCGGAAATGATGAAAATCGGTCTGATTATCGCTCTGGCCCACTATTATTCAAAAAATGTGAATATAAGGGGGCTTACATTTCGGGAGCTGTTTATCCCGGGGCTGTTGGTGATGCTTCCTTTCGGATTAATCGTCAAACAGCCGGACCTGGGAACGGCTATTCTTTTGGCCCTGATTGCAGGTGCTATGACGGTTTTTGTTAAAATAGAACGCCGGTCGTTTATCTGCATCATATGTTTTTTTATCGCCATTATTCCAATGGTCTGGTTTTTTCTGAAAGGATACCAGAAGCAGCGCATATTAACCTTTTTGAATCCGGACCGTGATCCGCTGGGGGCCGGCTATCATATTATTCAGTCCAAGATTGCGATTGGCTCAGGCATGCTGTGGGGCAAGGGGTTTTTGAGTGGAACTCAGAATGCGCTGTCCTTTTTGCCCGAACAGCACACGGATTTTATTTTTTCGGTTTTAGCGGAAGAATGGGGGTTTGTTGGTGCCATGGCACTTTTGCTGGTATTTTTGTTACTGATTTTCTGGGGATTGAATGTGGCCATACGCTGTCGTGACCCGTTTGGTATCATATTGTCCGTTGGTATGACGGCAATGATATTCTGGCAGGTCTTTGTTAATATTTGTATGGTCATGGGGTTGATGCCGGTAGTTGGTGTGCCACTGCCCTTTATAAGTTACGGGGGATCATCCGTGATGACCATAATGATTTGTGTGGGGATTTTAATGAATGTCAGCATGCGTCGGTTTATGTTTGAATAGGTTGGCGTGCCGGAATGGGGATGAGTTATCTGTTGTCCATTCGGAAATGAAGATTTTTGTTTAAGATCAAGGCATACACAAAAAATAGCCTTGAGGTATATATTTGATATTCCGAGGATTATTTTTGTGCAGAACGATGAGATTGGGTGAAAAAACCATTTTTGGATGCACACTGCTTAATTTCAAATTTCGGGCGTAGCGAATTAGGCAAAAAATAAATGTCTTTTGCAGAAGTGCACATCGATAAATAAAGGATGCCCATATTTCTTTATGAGACAAATGGTTCCAGTAAAATCGGGTGTAACCCAGGGACGTCATAATTTGGATAAAATTCAAAAAACCTTTGACAATTTCCAACCGGTAATGTTATACACGCCCGGACAATTCATAAACAAAGTCTTTCAGTACGCTTTTTCGGGACGGTTTGGTCAGCAGACTGTTTCCCATGGGAAATGACAGATATTTATAGTTTTTGTGTCAGGCCTGACACGTGAAGCGTAAAAATGCCTGATGTGCGCCACAAGTAACGGTTTTGTTTCCCGACCGCGTACATGCGCACAGGCAGGGTTGAGCTTAAAAAATGTTTCACCTTACAACAACCATCCAGATACAACGGTCTTAAAATTCAAACGGAGGATGTCCTATGATAAATATTGATGTATCGGTTGCAATACAGGTCATCAATTTTATATTCCTGATCTGGGTGCTAAACCTTATTCTGTATAAGCCAATTCGGAAAATCTTGCTTCAAAGAAAAGAGAAAGTGAAAGGGCTTGAGCAGGGCATCGACACATTTATGACGGACGCAGGGGGAAAAGATGTCGCCTTTGCAGAGGGCATTAAATCGGCAAGAACCAAGGGGGTGAGGGAAAAGGGGGTCTTGCTGGAGGCTGCTGCTGCGGAGGAACGAAAGATTATCGATAAAATAAACGCAAAGGCGCAGGCAGATTTGATCGAGGTCCGGCAGAAAATTTCCAAAGACGCTGAGGATGTCAAGGTAAAATTACAACAGGAGGTGGATGCATTTGCAGATGCCATCGGTCAAAAAATTCTGGGGAGGGCTGCTTAATGAAAACTTGTGCTGATTTTCGAAGGCATTGGCCCCTTGTTTTGTTATTGATGGCCATGCTTTTGTTTGGTTTTGCGGTCGTTGCTTTTAGCTCAACCGAAGGCGGAAATGGCGGGGAACATACGCAAGCGCACGCGTCAAAAGGGTGGGTGGCAACAGATACCTACCGGGTGATGAATTTCACTGTTTTGGCCGTAGCGCTTTTTTTTCTGTTGCGCAAGCCGCTGGCCAGGGGCCTCAAGGCCAGAACAGCAGGGATCCGAGACCAGTTAAATGATCTGGAAACCAGAAAAAAAGAGGCTGAAGCCCAACTGGCGGCCTATACCGAAAAATTGGCTAAACTGGACCAGGAGGCTGAACGACTGATTGCCGAATATGTTCGTCAGGGGAATGAAACCAGAGAAAGAATATTGCAGGAAGCAGAAATGGCAGCGGAAAAACTCGAAACCCAGGCCCTGCGCAATGTTGAACATGAATTTAAAACGGCCAGGGCAAAACTGCAGGAAGATATTCTGGAGAAGTCACTGGTAAAGGCCGAGGAAATTATAAAAAAAAGAATTACGGCCGCAGACCAGGACCGGCTGATTGACGAATACTTAGAGAAGGTGGTGGCATAATGAAAAATATGGCAATCGCACGGCGTTATGCCAAGGCGCTGCTGCTGATCAGTAAAGAGGACGATCTGACCGAAACCCACAAAGCCGAACTTGCCGGGGTTTCAGCGTTGATTGAAGCTGAAAAAGAGCTTGGGCAGGCGCTTGTTAATCCTTTGTACAACGCGATAAACCGTAAAAAAGTGCTCGAATCGGTCATTGCGAAAATGGATCTTTCAAAGGCGATGCAATCATTTCTGCTCCTGCTGTTTGACAAGGGCCGGTTTGGTTTTTTAACTGCGATCAATGATTTTTATCAGAAACTGGCCGATGAGTTGAAGGGGATTGCCCGGGCCAGCCTGGTTTCGGCTTCCGAGCTTTCATCCGAAACCATTGAGAAGATTCGTGCCGCCCTGTCCGACCGGACAGGGAAAGATATTGTTTTGGAGGTTGAACAGGATCCCAGCCTGATAGGAGGGATAGTCACCAGATTAGGCGACCTTGTTTTGGATGGGAGCATTAGAACCCAGTTGCTTAATATGAGAGAATCTTTAAAGAGGGGTGAGAGTGCATAATGGAATTAAGAGCTGAAGAAATAAGTCAGATCATTAAAGAGCAGATTACCGATTACGACAAGAAGGTGGAACTGAGTGAAACCGGAGTCGTCTTGTCTGTGGGTGATGGTATCGCCAGGATATATGGACTTGAAAAAGTCATGGCGATGGAACTGGTCGAATTTTCCGGCGGTATTCTCGGGCTGGTGTTGAACCTCGAAGAGGATAACGTGGGCGTAGCCATTATGGGGGAAGATATCCATATCAAAGAGGGAGATATGGTCAAGAGGACCGGTCGGATTGCCCAGGTCCCGGTAGGCGAAGAAGTGCTTGGCCGGGTCGTTTCCGCCGTGGGTGACCCTATTGACGGCAAAGGCCCCATTGACGCAAAGACGTTCAGGCGTGTTGAAATGGTAGCGCCCGGGGTTATTGCCCGTAAGGGTGTACATGAGCCATGCTACACAGGCTTGAAGGCGATTGATGCCATGACCCCGGTGGGCAAGGGGCAACGAGAATTGATTATCGGTGATCGTCAGATCGGAAAAACCGCAGTGGCCGTTGATGCGATTCTTGCCCAAATGAATACGGATGTGAAATGTATTTATGTGGCCTGTGGACAGAAAAAATCCACTGTTGCCCAGGTGCATGCGGTGCTGGAAAAATATGGTGCCATGGAATATACCACGATTGTTTCGGCCTGTGCCAGTGATCCGGCAACCTTGCAGTTTGTCGCACCCTATGCGGGATGTGCCATGGGGGAATATTTTCGCGATAAGGGTGAACATGCCCTTATTATCTACGACGATCTTTCAAAACAGGCGGTTGCATACCGTCAGGTATCTCTGTTGCTTCGGCGTCCGCCGGGGCGTGAAGCTTTTCCGGGCGATATTTTTTATAACCATTCACGTCTGCTTGAAAGAGCCGCCAAATTGAATGATGAACTCGGGGCCGGTTCCCTGACGGCGTTACCCATCATTGAGACCCAGGCCGGCGATGTATCCGCCTATATCCCGACCAATGTGATTTCGATTACAGATGGCCAAATTTATCTTGAACCCGGTCTTTTTTTCGCCGGTGTCCGGCCGGCAATCAACGTGGGCCTGTCCGTATCCAGGGTTGGGGGCGCAGCACAGGTCAAGGCCATGAAACAGGTTGCCGGCACCCTGCGGCTGGATCTGGCACAATTCCGTGAACTGGAGGCCTTTGCCGCCTTCGGCAGTGATTTGGATGCAGCGACCCAGAAACAGTTGATCCGGGGCGAGCGAATGGTCGAAATATTAAAGCAACCCCAGTACCAGCCGTTGCCTATTGAAAAACAGGTGGCCATTCTCTTTGCCGGGGCCCATGGCTTTCTGGATGAATATCCCGTGGGGGTTCTGGGTAAATATGAAGCCGGACTGTACTCTTTTATCGAAGACCGGTATCCCCGGATTTTTACGGAGCTGGCGGAAAAAGAAGCCATCTCGGATGATCTGGAGAAGGTTATGGAGGATGCCCTGACTGCTTATGGCGAGGAATTCAAGGATACCATAAAATAGGTTTTGTGGCCGGTTGCGAGTGAGAATTGCCACCGGATGAATCGGAAAATATCCGAACTCGTGAATAAAAACCTGTAATTGTGAAATAAGGGCTGATTTATATGGCAAGTTTAAAAGATGTCCAGAATAAAATAGCAGCAGTCAAAAAGACAAAGCAGATCACAAAAGCCATGAATATGGTTGCCACGTCACGGCTGCGGGGGGCACAGGCCAATATGGATGGGTTCCGCCCCTATGCCGGTAAATTTTCTGAAGTTTTGGGAAGCCTGGCCCAGAAGGCGGGTGAGGAGGCCAGCCCATTGCTGGTTCCGAGGGAAGAGGCGAAGAATATTCATCTGGTCTTGTGTACTTCGGACAGGGGGCTGTGCGGCGGCTTCAATGTTAATTTGATTGAAAGAGCTCAAACATTTCTGGATGAAAAAGCAGACGCAGGGATCCGGGTGACATTTTCCAGTTTTGGCAAAAAAGGTCGTGATTGGATTCGTAAAAATAAATGGGTCTCCGAGGATGAATATATCGGAGTCGTGGGAACTAAATTCGGTTTCAACGTGGCTTCAACTGTCGGTCGAAAACTGGTGGAAGGCTATCTGGATGATACCTATGACGAAGTCTATATCGTCTATGCTGAATATGCCGGCATGGCCCGGCAGATACCGACCCTGAAGCAATTGCTGCCGATACCTCCGATCGAGACTTTCGATGAGACATCGGACAATGGAAAGGAAAGTACTTTCATGGCCGAACATATCTGTGAGCCTTCACCGGAGGCACTGCTGGGGGAGCTCCTTCCAAAGAGTATCTATGTCCAGTTGCACAGCGCGCTGCTGGAGACATCAACCAGTGAACATGCAGCACGGATGGCTGCCATGGAAAATGCCACAAATGCATGCAATGATATGATCGAAAATCTGACGCTGGCATTTAACAAGGCCCGACAGGCGGCTATTACGGCGGAATTGATGGATATCGTTGGTGGCGCCGAGGCCTTGAAGGGGTAAATTCGAAAAACGTTAATCGTTATTCAGTGATTGTAATTCGAATGACGAAAAACCCATAATAAATAATTAATTTGGAGGTTTTTTGATGGGAGAGAACACTGGAACGATTAAGCAGGTTATAGGACCTGTTGTCGATGTAGAATTCGAGCAGGGAAAATTGCCTACGATCTATACGGCACTCGCGATTACAAATCCGGCCATTGATGACCAGGAGGATAACCTGATTGTTGAGGTGGCGCAGCACCTTGGCGATAATGTTGTCCGTACCATAGCCATGGATGTCACCGATGGTTTGACTAGAGGGCAGATGGTGCGAGACACCGGCAAACCGATCATGATGCCCGTTGGTGAAGCCGGTCTTGGGCGTGTGCTCAATGTAGTGGGTAAACCTGTTGATGGCCTCGGGCCGGTAAGCCAGGAAAAGATGCTGCCGATCCATCGTGAGGCGCCGCAGTTTACCGAACAGGATACAACGGTCCGTGTTCTTGAGACCGGGATCAAAGTCATCGACCTGCTTGTTCCTTTTCCCCGGGGCGGTAAAATGGGGCTGTTCGGTGGTGCCGGTGTGGGCAAAACCGTTATCATGATGGAAATGGTCAACAATATTGCCATGCAGCACGGCGGCATTTCAGTGTTTGCCGGTGTCGGAGAGCGGACCCGTGAGGGGAACGACCTGTACCATGAAATGAAAGAGTCCGGTGTTCTGCCCAAGGCGGCACTGATATACGGTCAGATGACCGAACCACCTGGTGCCCGGGCCCGGGTGGCCCTATCTGCTCTGACAGCGGCGGAGTACTACCGGGATGAAGAAGGGCAGGATGTTCTTATTTTTATTGACAATATTTTCCGATTTACCCAGGCAGGATCCGAAGTCTCGGCTCTGCTTGGCCGTATGCCCTCCGCCGTCGGCTATCAGCCCACCCTGGCTGTTGATCTGGGTGAACTTCAGGAGCGGATTACCTCAACCGACAAGGGGTCCATTACCGCGGTTCAATGTGTCTATGTTCCTGCCGATGACCTTACAGATCCGGCACCTGCTACCACATTTGCGCATCTGGACGGCACCGTGGTACTTTCCCGTAAACTGGTTGAGCTCGGCATTTACCCTTCGGTTGATCCGCTGGATTCCACATCGAGAATTCTGGACGCGAGCTATATCGGTGAAGATCATTATCAGACATCTCGAAAAGTACAGCAGATTTTGCAAAAATACACGGAACTGCAGGATATTATCGCTATTCTGGGCATTGACGAATTATCTGAAGAAGATAAGATCACAGTGGCCCGGGCCAGGAAGATTCAGCGTTTTTTGTCTCAGCCCTTTCATGTGGCCGAAGTTTTTACAAATACACCGGGTGAGTATGTAAAAATAGAGGATACGGTACAGGGATTCAAGGAAATCGTTGATGGGAAGCATGATGATCTGCCGGAGCAGGCATTCTATATGGTCGGCAATATTGATGGGGTACTCAAAAAGGCCAAAACCCTATCCGAAGGTTAACAAAAGTGGAAGGTAAAATATGGCTGAGAATATTAGAATTGAAGTGGTAACCCCCGAACATGAGGTTGTTAATGAAGATGCCCAGATCGTCATGGCCCCCGGCAGCCTGGGAGAGTTTGGCATACTTATCGGTCATACACCCTTTATGACATCCCTTAAAACCGGTGAGGTGTGCTACAATGACGCCGGCGGCAATAAAAAATCTGTATGTGTCAGCGGCGGGTTTGCAGAAGCCCTGCCGGATAAGGTCACCATACTGGCGGAATCGGCCGAAAAGTGTGGGGATATTGATGTAAAAAGGGCCAGTGCGGCCAAGGAGCGTGCCGAGGGTCGACTGGTGGACAAGGGCAATGACGATATAGACTTTGCCCGTGCCAGAATAGCCCTTGAAAGAGCGATAAATCGGTTGAGAATCGCCGGCGGTAATTGATATGCCTGTTATTCGGCCGGTATAATCAGCATCTTCCCCTGTGTTGTTATAACGTAAATGATAAAAGGATAAACCGACAACAGGGTTTATCCTTTTTTTTGTAAAGAATGTGTTAAAATGGTATCAAATTAGCTTAGTCTGAAGTTTGGCCTTAAATTTACTTGACTTTTTTTTAGCTGGGAGACTATATTTAAATATAAATGAGGTGGTAATTTGAACAATGAATTGATATTGAAGCAATTTGACGAAATTGAACAGAGAATTGAAACATTGATAGCAGAGCGCGAGTCCCTTAAGGCGGCCAATTCGGAACTATCGTCTAAAGTTGAAGATATGGAAACCAAACTTGAGGTAAAACTTGCAGAGGAAACGCGAAATACTGAGACAAAGCGCTTGATTAAATCAAAAATAGACAGCCTGATCAGCCGGTTGGGCGATGTCGGCGACCAAAACGAATAACATGAAAAATTAAATGGTTGGGGAAAGGTGATCAGATTATAATTGGACCAATTTTTAT
>CAZFXX010000071.1:0-11668 GCA_964522985.1 uncultured Desulfobacteraceae bacterium | reverse complement strand
CTTCATGGTAAAAGTAACGATACCAATTAGTTGCAAAAAAAGGAAATGCCGTGAAAAACAAAAAGCGCAGATTGTTTCAGAGAATGAGCGTGTATGTGGAGATTTTGTTGCTGTGCCTGGCGTGTTCAGCCGGTATGCTTTACGGTGAAACCGGCGCAGATGCTGCCGTTGCCGGAAAGCTTGAGATCAGAACCCGCCAGGGCATTGTTGCGGCCACTGCACGGCAGAACGTGCCCACGGGTTTTCTGTACGACAAAGTGGTGCCGTTTTGTAAAATCAATCAATACAGCGGTGCAGCCGATTCCAAGACGCTGAAACTGAAACAGTGGCGGCAGATTTTTTTTGAACTCCGCAAAAGCGCGGTGGATAAGCCCCCTTTGCCTGCCCTTGCGTCGGTCAGGGCTGCGGCCAGACAAAAATATCGGGCCAGAAAGGTTCATGCCATCGGCCTGATGGATCTGAGATACAATGCGTTAAAAAAAGGAGTCATTGAACGGGAACTGTTGCGCAGTCGGCAAAGAACTGCGCTGGCCGTACCAGAGTTCCTGGCTGCGGATTTTGATACAAAAAGTGTTTTTGCGGCAGCGTTGATGAAAGCGGTTACCCGGCGCGGCGGAAATATCACCTTTGTCCTGGATCGGTCTTTTTATTTTTCAAACCGGGAAAAAGCCTTTGTAGGCATAAGACTGGATCTTGACGATGGCCAGGGATCACGGAAGGTTGCTTTAGATCAGGAGATTTCAACCAGCTATTCGACAACCGGAGAAAAGACCATCCTGCTTACCGCCGTTGAACCGGACGGCAGCGTGCAGACGAGCCGCTTTACCCTGGATGTGCAGACCCTTGATACCCCGGTGCCGGACGAAACCTGGGTCTTTGAAAGCGATATTGCATATGAGCAAGGCAAGGCATCCGGAGAAGCCTTTATCTATCTTGCCGAAACCCACCAGACGTTGCAGCAGCCCATTGTACTAGTGGAAGGCTTTGACATGTTAAATGACATGGGATGGGAGGAACTCTACGGTTTTTTGAATGCGCAAAACTTTCTGGAAGACTTGAGAGGGCAGGGGTACGATCTGGTGCTGTTGAACTTTGACAACTCCATGGATTACATTCAGCGTAATGCCTTCCTGCTGGTCAAGCTGATCCAGCAGGTAAATGCCGAAAAAGCCGGATATTCCCAGTTGGTGGTGGCCGGCGCCAGCATGGGCGGGCTGGTAGCCCGCTACGCCTTGGCATATATGGAGCAGAACAATATTCCCCACGACACCCGCACGTTTATCTCTTTTGATGCGCCTCAGCAGGGCGCCAATATCCCCCTGGGGATTCAGCACTGGTTGGCTTTTTTTGCCGGGTCGAGTGCGAGTGCTCAGGAATTGCTCGCAATTCTTGATAATGAGCCATCGCCGGATGACCCTGATGCGTATCCTTCCCCGGCGGCAAAACAGATGCTGGTCTACCATCATTTGCAGACCGCGGCCGGAAAGGCCGGGGCTGATCCGCTCCAGGCTGTGCTGTACGCTGAGTTGGATGCGCTTGGCGATTATCCCCAAAATATAAGAACAGTGGCTTTTGCCAATGGCCGGGGGGATGGTTTGGGGCTGAACTTTGTTTCTGAAGATCAACTGATTGACTATAGCTATCAGAGTTTTGTTACCGGCAATGTATGGGCTGTTCCTGATTCTGATGAAAGAATGATTTTTCAGGGGAAAATTTTCAGCACAACAAGTGATATCAGTGTTTCCGGAACACAGCCGTATGACAATGCACCCGGCGGTACCCGGGACACCAGTCAGCAGCTGGCAGAAACAGATACCGGCGGGAATGGCGATATCACTACGGACAATCCTCATCATTGCTTTGTGCCCACCGTCAGCGCTCTTGATATCGAGACAACGGATCTGTTTTACGATATTGCCGACGATCCTTCGATTCTTGAAAAAACACCGTTTGATGTTATTTATTTTGCCGTTGAGAGCAGTGATGTCAATAATGGGAATGATGCACATATGTCGGTCACATCTGAAAATGCTCCGTGGTTTCTTGAAGCGATAAATTATCGCGGTGAGCCCAGGGATATTTCTCACGTGATTATTACCCTGCGGGTTCTGGCTGAAATAGAGACTGATATCGAAGATCTGGAGGATATCGATGTCAACCTGAACGGCAAGGTGGATATGGGTGATGCGGTGTGGGGGTTGCAAGGGGCAGCTTATCTTCGTTAGGCCGCCGTGTAAGTCGTTGTATCGAACGGTAGGGCCGTCCTACGTGGTGGCCGTTGGTCTGTCATGGGAAGAGGAATATGAAAAATCATCCAAAATGGTTTGGGGTTCTCGGTGCGATTTGCATTATTTTTCTGGTTTATCCTTGGCCGTTATCTGCAGACGGGGACCTGCCAGATGAAAACCATGCTCCTGAAATCTGCCGGGCATGGGCCTATCCTTCTTTGAAAGAAGCCGGGCAGGCACTGGCGCTGAATGTAACGGTCAAGGACTGGGACGGCATCGATGATGTGGTTTCGGTAACGGTGGATATGGCGCCCCTAGGCGGAGATGTTGTAAAATTAGCACCCGTCTGGAATCGGATTGATGATGACCGCCGCTGCCTTGGGTTTGCCGCCAAAGCGGTAATTCCGCTCTTGGCACCTTATGGTTTGCACCACCTGGCGGTAACCGTTATGGATAAAGCCGGCGCTTTTGATACCGGCCTGATGGATCTGTTTGTGGTGACAAGTTGGGTCGACATTGAATCAACACGGGCGGCCCCCAATCCCGTGGCCGTGGGCCAAAAGGCACTGCTGTCAGCCCGGGTAAAGTTGATTGCGCCTAAAAATGAGGAATATACCCTGTCTCAGCCCCCGTTTAACCAGATCGAAAAGGTAACCGTGGATATCACCGAGCTTCTGGGGGTGGATTGCGCACCGGATACAGACTGCATCATCATTGAAGAGATGACGGATTCCGATGGCGACGGGGTGTATACCTGTGAGGTGCTAAAGGTGACCGGTGGGCCCGGAATCTATCCGTTGCCGGTTGTGGCTGTGGACAGCCTGGGTCATGTGGATAAAGCTTTTCTTGATGTGAAAGTGGTGGAAGAACCGATTACACCCGGCGATGTCGATGCCGATGGGATTCTGGACTTGAAAGATGCACTGCTGGCCCTGCAGTCGGCATCGGGAATGACCATAAGCAAGGCTATTTTTACAGCTGGTGATGTTGATAACGATTTGCGCATTGGACTTGCCGAGGCCGTATTTAATTTGCAGTGGGCAGCAGGGTTCAGGCCGGATGAATTCTCGCCAATTCAGGTTGCGGCATCTGAAAAGCCCCGGAATCTTGCACCGGATGTAACTCCTGCTGAACTGCAGGTCCTGGCCGATGGCAATACCGGTTTTGCCCTTGGATTTTATCGCTCGGTTTGCGAAAACAGCGGCAATCTTTTTTTCTCTCCTTTCAGCATCTCCCAGGCCCTGGCCATGACCTGTGCGGGTGCCCGGGGCCATACCTTACAGCAGATGGTCGAGACCCTGAAATTTATTCAACCGCAGGAGCGACTGCATACGGCCTTTAATGCTCTGGATCTTGAACTGGCAAGGCGCGGAGAAGGCGCACTGGGGCAGGATGGTCAGGCGTTCCGGTTGAATATCGCCAATGCCGTATGGGGGCAGCAGGGGCATGCCTTTTTACCGGAATTTCTGGATATCCTGTCGGAAAATTACGGGGCGGGAATATACCTCACGGATTTTATGACCGCACCGGAAGCGTCAAAATGTGTAATCAATGGGTGGGTAGAAGATCGCACCGAGGGGAGGATCGAAAACTTGCTTCCCCATGGGTCTATATCCGCTGCTACCCGTCTGGTGTTGACCAATGCGGTTTATTTTAACGCGGCCTGGGCCAATCCTTTTGACATGGATCTCACCCGGCCCGAGCCGTTTTACCTGGCAGACGGCACCAATGTACCGGTTGCAGCCATGTCGCAAACCGCTTTTTTTAAATGTGCGATGGAGGCCGACTATAAGGCCATAGAACTGTTATATGACGGCCTTGAACTTTCCATGGTGATTGTAATGCCGGATTCCGGCCAATTCAGGCGTTTTGAAAGCCAGTTGGACCCATGGACCCTAACCTCTGTTTTAGAAGCGCTTGAAAATAGAAATGTCTATTTGCAGATGCCCACCTTCGGGTTTGCATCCGGTTCGGTTAGCCTGCGGCAAACATTATCTATAATGGGCATGCCCGATGCCTTTGGACCTGTAGCCGATTTTTCAGGCATGGACAACACCCGGAATCTGTTTTTGAGTGATGTGATCCACAAGGCATTTATCAATGTGGATGAAGCCGGCACCGAAGCGGCGGCCGCCACCGCAGCGGTTGTCAGCCTGACGTCTGTTCCTGAGCCACCGGTAATGATGAAAATTGATCGCCCCTTTGTTTTCTTTATTCGTGACATCCCCACCAGCACAATCCTTTTCATGGGCCGGATGATGAATCCGGCGGAATAATGAATACGGTCCATTCATTGCGTATGAACGGTAGGGCCGTCTTACATGGCGGCCAATATTCGACCGATATTATAATGCAATATTTGTTGGTTTGGGGAATCAGGTTGCCATTAAGAAAAAAATAATGGCCGTTGTAAAACAAAAACGGCCGCCATGTAAGACGGCCCTACCGCCAAGAAACAGAATGGTTGCAACCTATGGTGGCCTTTCCATGAGAGAACGGGAACGGCCGGGTGGATGTGGGTGATGTGATTTAGGGTTGCAGAGGGGGGCTACATCAGGTATCATACATGGCTAAAATTATAGAGAAACATTATGGTATTTAAACAACGACCCCTTTAATGATATTTGGAATATAATGAAACGTTGGTTGTTCCTTGTTGTCGGAACTTTTTGTTTTTTGTTCTCTCAAGTCACGGCCCAGGCTTTGCCTGAATTAACAGATTCTGCCTTGTCCGGAAAAATTGAGATAGAGGTCAGTGCCTCGGGTATTTTACTGCATGCCGACAATGCCGACATCCAGGATCTCCTTGCCGAATTGAGCCGCAAAACCGGCGTTGTCCTGATAGCCGGCCCCCAAATCAACGCTAAAACAAGCCTGGATATGAAAGATGTTGATCTGGCACAGATTTTGAAAAAGATCTGTGCCAGTCGGGCCGTTATTTACACCCTTGATTCGGAAACCGGCGCCTACAGCATTGTCAGCGGGTACGGGTTTGATGAGTCACAAAGCGAAAATACGACATCAGATATAGAGACCGGCAAGGCAACCTCTTTTTTGCCGGAGGCTTTGAAAACACCACAGGCAAAAACAGATAAAACTGCGACAGCGCCGGTGCACGGTCTTTCCGCAGAGAAAAAAATGTATGACCACAAAGGGCGGTTGCTGTACAAGCCCGGTGAACTGCTGGTGAAATTTAAGAAGGATATCCTACCTGATGATATCCATAAACTCCATGCCACCATGGGAAGCCGAGTTCTGGAGACGATCAAGAGCCTTCGATTACAGAGAGTTAGACTGAAAAAAGATATGGACGAGGATGAGGCTGCAAGACTGTATCTGCAGTCGGGTCTTGTCGACATCGCTGAAAAACATGCCCTGCGCTATAAAAATGCCGAGCCTGATGACCCTCTTTTTGATGAGCAGTGGGGCATGACCCAGATCCAGGCACCGGCAGCCTGGGATATCACCACCGGCAGCGATTCTGTTGTGGTGGCGGTGATTGATACCGGTGTGGATTACAGCCATCCGGACCTTGCAGGCAACATCTGGACCAATATCGCGGAATTGAATGGTGTCACTGGCGAAGATGATGATGAGAACGGGTATGTGGATGATGTCCAGGGCTGGGATTTTGCCGGGGCTGGGACGGATGAAGATAATATTCCCTTAGGAGATGACAGCCACGGCACCCATGTGGCCGGTATTATTGCGGCAAGGGGCAATAATGGTATCGGTGTTACCGGTGTATGCTGGCATCTTAAAATCATGCCGGTCAAAGTGCAGGCGGATAATGCAACAAGCATGGGCACTTATGATATCATTGAGGGTATGCAGTATGCCATGGAAAACGGCGCACGTGTGATCAACTGCAGTTACGGCGGTGACGCCTATGTTGGTTCGGAAAAGGATATGCTTTCGCTCCTAGGTGCCCAGGGCATCCTTGCTGTTTGTGCCGCCGGTAATGACGGTTTTGATATTGACGGAGATGCCGATAATTATCCGGCGGAATATGATCTGGATAATGTTCTGGCGGTTGCCTCCAATGATGGGGATGGAAAACTTTATACCGGTTCCAACTATGGGTTGACCAGTGTGGATGTGATGGCACCGGGGGTGAGGATAAAATCAACTGTTCTGGCCGACAAATATGGTAATATGAGTGGTACGTCCATGGCAACCCCACACGTTACAGGACTTGCCGGGTTGCTGCTATCGGCCAACCCGGCACTGAATTATGTCGGGCTAAAATCGATTATCATGGATACTGTGGGCCCCGTAGACGGTGCGGCGGGCAAATTGGTTTCAGGCGGTCGAGTGAATGCATATGCCGCAGTCACTGCCGTTAGTGTTGATGAATTTGACAGCGACAATGACGGTATTGAAGATAGCTGGGAAGAAGCGTATTTTGGCGACGCGACGGTAACAGACGGTACGGATGATTCGGACCATGACGGGTATACCGACCTTCAGGAATTTATAAATCATACCGATCCATGGGAACAAAATGATCCGGGTGGTCAAGGATATGACCCTGCGACGGACGATCTGAGCATCAGTGGAAGCGTAAACTCCAACAATGAAAATGCCTTTGTTACACTTGTCATTGCTGGTGAGATTGTTGATACCATCAATGTCCAAACGGCCCGTGAAAATGATTTTAAATTTAATTTACCATCTGATCCGGAAGCGGATGCGTATACGCTGACAGCTGTCGACAATGATGTCTACCGTGAAATGACCGTTGCCGGAACTTTTCTTCCCATCGTCGGAGCAGACATTGATTTGGCTTCGGTGGCGGCAGATCTGGTCCATTTAACCTTTGATGACGATCTTGTTTATGAGGCGACAGCATATACGAATGGATCGGATTTCATTTTCGCCATTACGGCAGAAGACGTGGCCGGGTCCGTTACAGAATTCCCCAACGGTCTGATATTGACCCTGCCGTTTAATCTGGAGCAGGTGACGGTCGGTGAATTTGAATCGGGGGACGTTACCATCTACCATGCAGATACACGATCTGGATTGCTCGCCGGCGAGGGTGCGGTGGTCCCGGTCGAAGATATTATTGCCGTTGATTATCGTGGTGACGGTCAGACGGGCACGGTGACGTACAGGGTTTATGCGTTATCTGTTTTTGGTATAGGCGTTGGTGTCGAAGATCGTGCCAAAGACAGTGGTGGTGGCGGTGGTGGTGGTGGTTGTTTTATTTCCAGTGCCACCGGTACGTAGAGCACGAGACTGCCGATTGCGGCACTGGTAATGGCAGGGCTCGTTTTGTCATTTAACCGGATCATCCGGATTCATCGCGGAAGGTAATCAATATCACAGTGGATTGATTGTCCGACTCATAACCGTCGTTCAAAGGTCTTGTCTTGAATCCATAGATTTCAGATTTGATACAAATAGCAATGACTACATGAGAGCGTCGGCGATGCTGTTTATTCTCTGCAGGCAATATCCGGAAATCGGTATTAAATAAATATGGGCATGGCTGATCTTACTGGATGTTTTATAACCATAACAAGGAGAAAATTTGATGAAAAGTATGTCACGCGTGGACCTAAAAGGCACTTTTCAGGGAAAATTTGTTGTTTTGACCATACTTTTTATCATAGTTTTATTATCCTGCCCCATAGCAGAGGTGCAGGCAGCCACCTGGTATGTCAGGCAGGACGCTTTTTCCGGGGGTGACGGTACGAGTTGGCACGAAGCCTTTAACAACATTCAGGCGGCGGTCAACTGGGCGACATCATGGGATGAGATTTATGTCAAAAAGGGAACCTATAATATAACAGCGCCTATCCATATACAACGTGACACCAAGATATACGGCTGTTTTGGTGGTTTTATCGGCGAGACTTTGGAAACTCGGGATGTGGCAAACAATGTGACCACCATCAACGGCCAGCATGGGGTGCAGCACTGCATTGTGGTGCAGGCCCAGTTCCCGGAAACCTCAGGGGCCATGCCCACCATTGATGGATTTACCATAACCGGCGGCGGGCTCCTCGCTATTAATTCGGGGATCGGCGGCGGTGTCTTTTTTGACCGGTGCCGGGATCGCATTCCTGTGGTGATCAACTGCACGTTCAACGATAATTTTGCAGGCGCACACGGCGGCGCCATTTATAATTTTTATTCATCACCCCGGGTCATCAACTGCTCTTTCGGTAACAACCGGACTAACACGGATTCCGGAAGCGGTGGGGCCGTTTATAATGGCCACAATACCGTACCGGTTTTTTTAAACTGCACTTTTTCAAGAAACAAATCCTATTCCGGTGGTGCTTTTTTTAATGTTGATCCCTTGGCTCCGCCCGACCAGAACGGTGCGCTGCCCACGATATTGAACTGTATTTTATGGGATAATACAGCTTCCGGCGGGAATAATGAAATTCAGGGGCCAACAGCCGGAGTTTCCTACAACTGCATTAATCAGGTTGGGTATGGCGATGCAAACGGTGATCCGGATGCAAATTTCAATATCCGCAAAGATCCCATGCTTTCCGGATCCAACAAGTTTCATTTGCGGGACGGGTCTCCCTGTATCGATGCCGGGTCCAACACGAATTTTGTTTTTGTCGAACCGTATGCGCTTTACGAAGATTTCGATGTCGATCTTGACGGCGATGACAGGATCATGGATGGTACAGTCGATATGGGGGCCGATGAGTGGCGTGAAGGCCAGACACAGGGCATCTGGTATGTGGACGGGAATGTCGAGGCGTCTGATGACGGTAGCAGTTGGGACCGGGCGTACAAGACAATTCAGGAAGGTGTCGATGCTGCCGGCAGCGGTGAGAAAGTCTGGGTTAAAGCAGGTACTTATACTAACTTTCCCGTTACTAAAATTCTTGTTACAATCACCGGTGGCGTTTTTCTTTATGGCGGCTTTACTGGTAATGAAGCCAATGAAGACCAGCGCAACCTGAATACCTACTCATCGAGCCTGGATGCCGGCGACACCGATCGGGTGACCCTGATGCGAATCCAGGGCAGCGAGCCGGTCAGCGTTGACGGGTTCACGTTTGCCAATGCAGATTATAATGTGGGGGATACAAACCGTTCGTTAATTTTTTATCAGTTTTCATCTACTGCCACGTTCAAAAACTGTACTTTCTCAAAAAATCAGTACGGTATTCAAACTATTTATGACTCAGCAAATTGTTCATTGATTATCGATAACTGTCAGTTCATCCAAAACAGAGACAGCGCCATTGGTATCATTAACGCTTCGCTGACGGTCACCAATTCGAGCTTTTCACAAAACGGTGGCAGCGCCATTGGTTATAGCGGCGGTACATTGATTGTCAGGGGGTGTACGTTCACCGATAACACCGGACAAAGCTTGTTGGGGGCTATGTATGATGGCGGTGCCATAATCGTTACCACTTCGAGTCCTGATTCACTTATCGAGGATTGTGATTTCAGCAATAACCACGGCCGTAACGGCGGCGCTATTTACGCAGCCAATTTAGCGGCAATTGAGAATTGCACCTTTACGGGTAATCAGGCTGACGCCAGAGGCGGTGCCATTGCTCATGAAAAAAGCCCTTATTATTCAAGAGAGTTGAGCCCCAAACTTAGAAATTGTACTTTTACCAATAATACCGCCGGTCGCTCCGGGGGTGGCGTGGCTTATTTCGGGGTAGGCGCCGTAGGCGCCGTCCCACATGATACCACCATTACAAATTGTACCTTCACCGGCAACACCGGTCAGGGCGGGGGGATTTTCAACGCGGGCACCGGTTCCGGTTTTATCGCCAACTGTAAATTTTATGACAATATCGGTTACGGGTCGAGCGGCAATACGAGAGGCGGTGGTATCTATAACGATACCGGGAATGTCACCATTGCCAATTCACTTTTTGTCGGTAACAGCGGCACGGACGGTGGGGGGATTTTCACAACAAATGCGTCGCCGGTGGTCATCAATTCGACTTTTTATGGGAATAGTGCCAGCGGAAACGGCGGTGCATTTTATCGTAGCGCGGGTAATCCGGCCATACGCAACTGCATCATGTGGGGCAATACAGATCCCCAACTTTCCTATTACAGTCCCATTGATGGCTATATTACAAATACCAGTCTTGATGATGATCCCTTGTTTGAAAATACAACCGGCCGTGTTTTTCGGCTTCAATCGGCATCGCCTTGTATTAATGAAGGCAACAGTGCCGATCTGCCGGCAGACACAGCAGATTTGGACGAGGATGCTGATATATCTGAAGTTATACCGGTTGACCTCGGCAATTGGCCCCGTATCAATGGCGCAAGTGTGGACATGGGTGCTTATGAATATGTACTATCCCTCCCCGGTGACATTAATTTGGACTTAAAAGTTGATTTGTCTGATGCGATCACAGCAATGAAGATACTGACCGGTATCAACCCGGCTGTAGAACTGAATTTATATACCGGTGTTAACAATGATGGCAAGATCGGATTGGCAGAAGCCATTTATTCGTTGCAATTTATTGCCGAATTAAGACCATAGAAGTAATAGCCAGTAAACTGTTGATCTGTTAAATTGCTACACAAGAAGGTAAAATCGTTTTTATATTGAGCACAAGAATCATAGTATTAAATATAAATCTGTGCGGATCTGTGTAGGACTGTGGCTGAAAATCCTTTGCGTCCGGTGAGAATTTTTATTTCAATTTTTAATATTTAATGTTACCTAAACCTGACAAATTAGAAATAATAAACGGTAGGGCCGCCTCACCTGGCGGCTTATTTTATGCTGATTTAACCCCTTTTCCATATCGGGCATTCATTTATGCGTATAAAATCCTTTATAATTAACATTGTTTGCCTTATTACGATGTCTGTTATCCTTCCGGCAACCGCATCAAGCGGTACTGAATTTTCCATTCCCGAAATCAACGGAAAGGCCGGCCAGACCATCGACATTCCCATTATGATCGATACCGTGGACAACCTGGCCGGGGTAAAAATAGTCCTTCAATACGATAAAAATCTGCTGACCTACAAAGGCTCGGTCCGCACAAAACACACATCTTCCCTGATGCATATTGTCAACGACAAGAAACCCGGTATTCTGATTATCGTCATGGCCGGGGCAAAGGGCATCAAGGGCAAGAACTTTTCAATATTTTCCTTGAAATTCGAGGTTAAAAAAGATCTTAAAAAAGAAATCAGGACGGCTTTCAAGATTACAGAGATTCAGCTAATGAGCGATCAGTTGAAAAATATCAAACATACGGTGAAAATTTCACACGTCCAGTTGCAGCCGTAACCGTGGCATAATTGAGAATGCTCAATATAAAAAAAAGGTAGATTGATATACCATGTTTAACAAAAAAAACCGGAATATTAGCGGATATATCCAGGGGCAGGTACACGGCCCTTAGGGGGGCCAATAAGAAAGATAGGTGCTAAAGCCGGGGATTTATTTCTGCTACGAGAGCGTTTAA
>CAZFXX010000070.1:4569-11754 GCA_964522985.1 uncultured Desulfobacteraceae bacterium | reverse complement strand
CCCAGCAGGTGATCGGGCCGGACAAGGTCGTGGGTATTATCAGCCATGCGGAATTGAGCACGTTGACGGACAAGCACCTTGAAAGCGTGGGTATTTTACCCGGCAGCAACTATGTGACTTACGCCTGCAGGGAAATAGACGGTGCCTGTGAAGAGTTCGAGCACCTCTGGACCCCCGGTAAAAAAACGCAGCCACCGTCTGCCGATTACGAAAAAACCGAGAAGGAGTTCGTCAAAGCGGCGGCTGACTTTTATCGGCGTACCTCCGGCATGGGCGCCATGGTTCTGGAATGCACCGGCATGCAGCCATTTGCCCGGGCGCTGCAGCGTGAGATTGAAATACCTATATTTTCATGGGGAACCTTGCTGGACTATGCGTATTCTCTGGTGGTGCACCGGGATTATTACGGTCACGTATAGCCAAAAAGGAACCCTTGTCTGTCTAAGACCACGCAAGACAGGTGACTTCCGGCATCCTGTGGAACCGGGCTGCATTATCTCCAATACTTCTTTTTTCTTGAAGACAAGTGGAAATCTGAAAAACGGAGAAAAGAACCGGGAAAGCAAATTATATATTATATATATTTAAAAACGCAGGCCCGGCCTGTCGACATACTCACCATTTCCGGAAGAAGAGATCCTTCTTCCGGTACAAACGGAGGAAACAATGCAGCACAAATATTTAGCAGACGCCATTGTCCAAGTAAAATCATCTCCCACCGAAGCCCTTGATGGACAAGTTAAAGGAATGCGGCGGCAGGGGGTAAACGACATTATCTCCCTTGGGGTGGGCGAGCCCTGTTTCGATACCCCGGAAAATATCAAAAACGCAGCGATCAAGGCATTGATGGACGGGGAAACCAAATACCAACCCACCGCAGGCGTGTTACCGCTAAGGGAAGCGATCTGCAGCAAGCTGGAACGGGAAAACAGAATCCGGACAGATCCGGGTAGTGTGGTGGTGACGGCCGGTGGCAAGTTTTCCATCTACTTGGCGTTTACCGCCATGCTTCAGAAAGGGGATAAGGTTGTGCTGCTGGACCCGGCGTGGGTCAGCTTTGAACCAGCCGCCCAGATAAACGGCGCCCAAGTCATCCGGGTGCCCTCATCCGCCGCCAACGGGTTTTTACCGGACCTGGGCAGAATTGAGAGCATCATGGATAACTCGGTGAAAATAATCGTCGTCAACTCTCCGTGCAACCCGAGCGGTGCCGTATTCTCAAAAGAGGTGCTCAGCCAGCTGGCACGCATTGCAGACAAATACGGCGCCGTTCTATTGTCCGACGAAGTCTATGAATACCAGATTTACGGGCAGACGCATTATTCCCCAGCCTCTGAGTTTGAGAATATCATCACTGTCAATGCATTTTCCAAAAGCTACGCCATGCCCGGATGGCGTCTGGGGTATTCCGTGGCGCCTGCTGACATCGTGGAAGCCATGTTGAAAATTTATTCCCATTCCACCAGCAGCGTCACCTCATTTGCGCAATGGGGCGCCATTGAGGCGCTGGAAAGCGAGATCAGCGCCGCCGAATTGAAGAAAATGCAGGCGTTTTACGCCGAAAACAGAACGCTCATGATCGAGCTGATCAACAAATCCGAATACATGAAATTGGCATGCGAACCGGAAGGCGCATTCTATTGTTTTCCGTCCTACCGTTTTGATATGGGATCCATGGAAATGGCCACCCGGCTCCTTGAGGAATATCATGTGGCCACCATGCCCGGATTGGCCTTCGGTGAATGCGGAGAGGGTTTCTTGAGACTCACCTATGCAACCGCCGCAAAGGAAATCAAAGAGGCGATGGAGAGAATGGAAACCTTCTTCCAAAACCTTGAGAAAGAAAGAGGATAGTACCTGAGCAAACGCCGCTTCAGCTACGACCGCCAACTGGCGGCAATGATCACGGATAACACCTTAAGAAGAGGAATCAGATGTCCAAAATCGAAAAAAAAATTATGTCGGGCACTCATTTCATGTTGGGGAATCATGCCATTGTAGAAGGTGCACTGGCTGCAGGGTGTGATTTTTTCGCCGGGTATCCCATTACGCCGGCCAATGAAATTTCCCAGCATATGTCCCAGCGAATGCCCAAGACCGGTGGTATTTTTTTTCAGGGAGAAGACGAGCTCTGCTCTGTCTACGCACTTAGTGGCGCAGCCCTTTCCGGTGCCAAGGCCATGACGGCAACGGCCAGTGCCGGTTTTAATTACATGCAGGAAGGCATCGGCTACGCCGTGGCCTCTGAAATCCCTATGGTCATCGTTAATGTGATGCGTTGCCGGGGGGAAAATTATGCCACCCAGTCCGATGTCATGCAACTCCGGTGGGGGGCCAGCGGCGATCATGAGCATATCGTCCTTGCGCCGTCATCGGTTCAGGAATTATTTGATTTTACCGTCCGGGCATTCAATCTGTCCGAAAAATACCGAACGCCTGTCATCGTCATGTCCGAAACAACCATATCGCTTATGAGGGAAAAACTGGTAATCCCGGAAGCGGATAAACTGGAGATCGTGAATCGAAAAAAACCCGATGTTCCTCCCGAAGCATTCTTGCCATTCCAGGCTCCGGAAGACCAGGCTCCTCCACTGCCCAGTTTCGGAGATGGATATCGCATCCTTCATTCCCTCAACCCCCACGATGAAAAGGGCGGTATTGCCTGGGATCCGGATGTATTTGAAACGCTTTACCACCGGATTACCAATAAAATACGGGCCAATTACGACGACATCGTCCGGGTTGACGATTTTTTCTTAGACGATGCCGATATCGCTCTGGTGGCCTACGGCAGTGAGACCCGTCCGGCCAGGGCCGCGGTTGCAATGGCGCGGGGAAAAGGGATCAAAGCCGGCGTGCTTAAATTGGACACCATCTGGCCGGTACCGGAAAAGCATCTTGAAAATCTTGCAAAAAAGGTTGGCAAGATCCTCACCGTGGAAATGAACATCGGCAAATACGCCAATGAAATCGACCGGGTGTGCGGCCGGTATTGTGAGATCGGCAGGATCCTGAAAAACAGGGGCGAAATTCATACGACCAAAGAAATATTGAGTGTAATTGAGGAGGCGGTAAAGTGAAAAAGCATCCTTTGTGGAAATATCTGAGAAAGAATGCGCTGCCGCATTTTTTCTGTCCGGGTTGCGGTGCTGCGCAAGTATTAAACTTTTTTTTGAAAGCGGCTGATGAAACCCAGCTTGATTTCGACAATTTTGTCGGTATCGGCGGTGTGGGTTGCGCCGCACGAATTCCGGTGTACATTAACGCAGAGTCGCTTCATGGTGTTCATGGAAGAACCATCCCCTGGGCTACAGGAATCAAGTTGCATAAACCGGAGTTGAAGGTGGTTATTTTCGCCGGAGATGGCGATGCCAGCGCCATTGGCGCCGGGCACCTGATTCACGCCTGCCGGCGGAATCTGGATGCGGTTATGATTGTTGTCAACAATCTGACATTCGGTATGACCGGTGGCCAGATGGCGCCCACCACACCGAAAAATATGAAATCGGCGACCACACCGTATGGTAATGTCGAGGATCCTTTTGATATTTGCAAGCTGGCGGAAACGGCGGGTGCCACATATGTGGCCCGGTGGACCACTGCCAAGCCGAAAAATGCAAAGAATGCCATCAAGGAGGCCTTGGCCCATAAAGGTTTTTCCCTTGTGGAAATTATCACGCAATGCCCCACCCATTTTGGCAGAAGAGCTCTGTCAACCGGCAGTGCCGTCCAGTGTTTGGAATGGATCAAGGACAGTTCTGTGACCCTTAAAAAAGCTGAAACCATGGACCCGGAAGAGCTGGAATCAAAATTTGTGCTCGGCACATTTGTGAAAAAAGAAAGGCCTGTTTTCAGGGGAAGCTCTGTCTGCTGAATGGAGGAGACGACTAACATGACGAATAAAAATATCAATATCAGATTCTGTGGATTCGGGGGCCAGGGGATTGTGTTGTCAGCGATTATTTTCGGTACGACTGCCGTCACCAAGGCCGGCTTGAATGCCGTACAGATGCAGTCCTATGGCTCAGAAGCCAGGGGTGGCGAATGCCAGGCTGAAGTTATTGTTTCGGAAGATCGGATTGAATCACCGCTGGCCGATGCCATGGATTTGGTTGTGGCCATGTCACAACCGGCCCTTGAAAAATTTTTGGGAACCCTCAGAAAGGGCGGACTCCTGATCATCGACCCTGAATTTGTAGAAAAGCCCGCACGGGAAGACATTACCGTCTGGGAATTCCCGGCCACCCGGATCGCAACGGATATCGGTGTTAAGCTGGCAGCCAATATGGCCATGCTCGGTTTTATTCAGGAAAAGCTGAAAATTTTCAGTGATGAGGATCTTCTGGAAGTCATATCCGTCAATGTACCGGCGAAATCTCTCGATGCAAATATTAAATCGGCAAACAGCGGTATGCAGTTTGCCAGGGAAAACTGATTTTTAGGTAACAGGATAGCCAGATGAAGCTTTTGGAATTTCAGGCAAAGAAAATTTTTTCGGAAAGCGGGATCCCCGTTCCCGAAGGCAAACTTATAGAAAATATATCGGACCTTGGGAATATCGGTTTTCCGACTGTTCTAAAGGCCCAGATACCGGTTGGCGGCCGCGGTAAAGCAGGCGCCGTCCGTTTTGCTTCGGACAAAAAGGCGGCAGAGGAGATTAGCGCCGAACTTTTCGATGCAACGGTAAAAGGGTACGCCGTGAATACCCTGCTGGCGGAAGATGCCATGAATATCTCAAAAGAGATTTATATCTGCTGCCTCAATGAGAAAGAGGACAACCGTCCGATGTTTATCGCCAGCAAGGAGGGGGGCGTCGACATTGAGCAGCTGGCAAAGGAAGCGCCGGAAAAAATTATACGGAAAAAGATCGATCCGGTTGTGGGCCTCATGGAGTTCGATATTCGTGACATGGCAGCACGGCTGGACATTCCTTGTGATCAGGCGTTTGTTTCCGTTGTAAACGGGTTGTGGCATATCCTGCGCCATCAGGATGCCACGCTGGTGGAGATTAACCCGCTGGCCATCACTGACACCGGTCTGATCGCCCTTGACGGCAAGATCGTTCTCGACGACAATGCCGGATTTCGTGGCAATGGCAGACTGACGGAAGCCAAATCCAGCCAGAAGGGACGGATCATAAAAAAGCGAAGTGCGCCGGAAATGCTGGCGGAAAAGTATGATATCTCATATGTCCTTCTTGACGGGGACATCGGCATCATCGCTGATGGTGCCGGTACCGGTATGCTGACCCTCGACCTGGTGAAGGACCTGGGCGGAAGCCCGGCCAATTTTTGCGAAATGGGTGGAAAAGCGGCTGCCAAAGCCGCCGAACAGGCCATGGAAATCGTGCTTTCCAATCCCAATGTCAAGTCTTTGCTCATCAGCCTCATCGGGGGGTTGACCCGTATGGATCAGGTGGCCGAAGGCATCGATACCTACCTGAAAAAGAACGATTGCCGGGTTCCCGTTTCGGTCCGTATGTGCGGAACAAAAGCAAAAGAAGGCGTTCGGATTTTATCCTCCCATGGTATCGCGGCAAAAGCGGATCTTTTTGAGACGGCTAAACTGGCAGTCCACTATGGAGGAAGGTAACGTGGCCATTCTTATTGATGAAAACACCCATATCCTGGTCCAGGGCATCACCGGTACCGTGGGCTCTTTTCAGACTCGCATCATGAAAGAATACGGCAGCAATATCGTTGCCGGTGTCACCCCGGGCAAAGGCGGACAGGCGGTTGAAGGGATTCCCGTCTATAACCTGGTGGTAGAAGCCGTGCGCAAACACAAAATCGATGCGGCCATCAGTTTTGTTCCGGCCCCGTTTGCCAAAAACGCGGCGTTTGAAGTTCTGGCTGCCGGGATACCGTTTCTAGTCCTGACCACCGAAGGCATCCCGGAAAATGACATTATCGATATTGTCCGATTTGCGGAACTGACCGGAAATCGGGTGCTGGGTCCGGACACCCCGGGTCTCATCTCTCCGGGAAAATCCAAGCTGGGGGTCCATCCCCAGCAGATGCTCAAGGAAGGGGCTGTCGGCATCGTCTCCAAAAGCGGATCATTGTCCTATGAAGTCGGCCGGGTATTGACCGATGCGGGCATCGGGCAGACCTCAGTGGTGGGGATCGGCGGAGGTCCTGTCTGGGGCACCACCCATGAGGACGTTCTTAGTGAATTTGAGAAAGATCCTGAAACAAAGGCGGTTGTTCTTCTGGGCGAAGTCGGTGGAAAACTGGAACATCATGCCGCCAGATTTATTCGCTCCCATATGACCAAACCGGTTGTGGCGATGATCGTGGGCCGGTCCGCTCCCGAAGGCGCCCAGATGGGCCATGCGGGGGCGATTGTGGAAGGTGAGGAAGGCACGGCGGACAGTAAAATAAAGGCCCTGAAAGCGGCGGGCGCCTACACGGCAACGACGTCTCATGAAATCGTAAAGATTCTTCAACAGATTGGAGTGTGATATGAGTGTGTGTATAGAAGAACAAGTCTGCAAGGGGTGCGGCATCTGTGTTACCACCTGCCCTAAAAAGATACTGGTGATATCCGAGCGCCGGAATGCCAAAGGCGCCAATATCGTTGAGCAGACGGACCCGGAAAAATGTGTGAACTGCGGCACCTGTCAGGATATCTGTCCGGATCTGGCCATCTGGGTCTGTTCTACGTAAATTCCAACGCTTTAGAGCAGTTTATTTTGATAACAATCAAAGATAAATAAGGCTATTTAGAAACGGAGGGTACTATGGGAAATATTCTGGATGTTTGTGAAAAGGCTTTGGACGGCCCCATCATGAAGGAACAGGATTTTGATCGGAAATTCATGATGGCCACCATGAAACTGGTCAAAGAGAGTGGCGTGAAGTATGACCGGGAAAATCCGGTTCCAAGTGATGATAATGCGGCCGACCGTATTTTTGCAGCCGCCAAAAAACTCGTGGAGGAAGTAGGTGTCTACTGCCTGGATACCGCCAGGGTAATGGAATTTACCGAAAAAGAGATCGAAGAAGCCGTTCGTAATGCACCGGGACACGTCAAAGCCGGTCAGGGAGCCGACCGAAAATATTTTGGCATGCGGATGCCGGATGAAAACAAATGGCCATGGTTTCAGGTGGGATCGGGGATTGTCTCCTCAAAACCGGCGTATGCCGCAAATATCGTCGAGGGATATGCATCCATTCCCGAGGT